>JBIKNH010000239.1:0-6070 GCA_044358815.1 Pseudanabaenaceae cyanobacterium
ATCTACAGTTCTTTTGCGACCTCCTGTTCTTGCGGCGGGTATCAACTCTTTTATTAGTTCCCACTGGCTGTCAGTTAAGTCGGTGGGGTATGATTTCTTGGTTGCTTCCATCGGTCTGTCTTTGTTTTCTGTATTGACAGGCTATACCTTTGGAAGCTTTTTTTACCTTTGACTTTGCTAAAAACTTCTCAAACACGCTCTAAATCTACGGTAAATCGATTAGGCAGACAACTGAATTAGTTCAATTTTGTACCCATCAGGATCTTCGACAAAAGCGATTTCCGTTGTGCCATGTTTCATGGGACCTGGTTCACGAGTCACTTTGCCGCCTTTGTTGCGAATGGCTTCACAGGCGCTGTAAATGTCACTCATCCCCAATGCCACATGTCCAAAACCCGTGCCTAACTCATAACTGTCTGTATCCCAGTTATGGGTTAGTTCAATTACGGCTTGGCTTGACTCGTCACCGTAACCGACGAAAGCTAAGGTAAAGCGTCCGGTGGGATAGTCTTTGCGCCGCAATAGTTTCATGCCTAAGACTTCGCAATAGAACTGAATTGAACGCTCTAGGTCACCGACGCGGATCATGGTGTGTAATAAACGCATTAGTCTAACTCCTGCTAATTCCTGAATATCTAATTCTCGAATATCATAATCTAAGAGAACTCTTCAATAGATTACTTCAACCCGAATTACTGGTCAATATTATTGGTCAATCCTTCAAGTTATCTCCGGTGTATAGCCAGATTTAACTCGTTGATTTATAACCCAATACCAAACCTAGACTAGGGCTAGAGCCTGCTCCAACAAGGTTTCCCGTGCCCATTGATCCACATAGATAATATCTTCTAAAGTGGGATGACTGATGGAATTATGTTTAGTGCAGGTGCGTTCAATTAATTCCGGAATCTGCATGAACTGAATTTTTTCTTTGAGGAACAAGGCGACGGCTTGCTCATTGGCGGCATTGAGAACCGCTGTCATTGTACCGCCAGTGCGTCCGGCGGCATAGGCAAGGCTCATGCAAGGATATTTCCGATGGTCTGGCTCGCGGAATGTCAGTTGACCACATTTGACCAAATCTAAACGTTCCCATTGGGTGGGAATGCGTTCGGGATAAGCCATCGCATATAACAATGGTAAACGCATATCTGGTAAACCCAATTGCGCTAATACTGAGGTATCCTGTAACTCAATTAGAGAGTGAATGATACTTTGGGGATGAATCACAATTTCAATGTGATCGTAATCGACATCAAAGAGATAATGGGCTTCGATGACTTCTAATCCTTTATTCATCAACGTAGCGGAATCAATGGTGATTTTCTGACCCATTGCCCAATTAGGATGTTTTAGAGCATCTGCTACCGTGACTTGGGAGAGTTTCTCCACTGGCAAATCTCGGAAAGCACCACCGGAAGCTGTGAGAATGATCCGGTTTAAACCGCCTTCAGGTACACCTTGCAAACATTGAAAAATTGCCGAATGTTCTGAATCAGCGGGAAAGATCTTTACTCCATGTTCCACTAATAACGGTTTGACCACTTCCCCAGCAGCGATTAGAGTTTCTTTGTTGGCAAGGGCGAGGTTTTTTCCGGCACGGATGGCGGCAATGGTGGGTAATAGTCCAGCACAGCCGACAATACCCGTAATCACAACTTCCGAGTCCCCATAGCCTGCTACGGTTTCGATTGCCTTAGCACCGCCAACCATAATTGGTTTTTGGGGCATATCGGCTAGGGCTTCTTGTAAGAGGGGTAATTTTGTCTCGTCAGCAAGGGCAACGATTTCCGGCTGAAACTGCCGCACCTGTTGGGCAAATAATGACACATTGCCACCGGCGGTCATCCCCACCACTTGGAAGCGTTCTGGAGCCTCAGCCACAATATCTAAGGTTTGCGTGCCAATGGAGCCAGTTGCCCCAAGTAGGGTGATTTTTTGCATAGGTTTATTGAAGTGAAATTACAGGTAAATGAATTAATGGTAGGCAAAAATAAAAATCAGTGGTCTAATACAAAAACAACCCACCAATTAAAGCAATAACTGACCGATGGCAACTGCGGTAAAACTAGGCAGTACAAGGTAGACAGGCTAACTGGGGCGCAATATAACGGTTGTTTTTTGCAACGGACTATAACGATCTATGAATATCCTATAGAGATTTGTTACCGATTTTGCCTAAGGTTTAAGAAGATTGTTTAAGGGGCTATGGTAGTTTCGATTTAGTCTGAGTCTGGTGGTGGTTTGGGGTGGTATTAGGGCAATTTATGAGATCATTTTTTGCTGAAGTTTTAATGGGCAATGCGTTTTCCAATGGTGTGGGGCATTATATGATTTGATTGTTTTTGGACTAAATATCTTGCTAATCTATTTTTTTTAATAAAATAATGATTATTTAGTGATAAAAATGTCAGGTATTTAAAGGATTAAGTTTCTTGTGATGGGATGGTGTGATGCAGTTGTTCAGTAACGCAATTATGGGAGATGTAGAACTAACTTCTCTTTAAAGGAAGTTTAATATAATGGCTAGATGTCCCAACACGAAGTATAGTGATTTGGGCTAGATTACGTTAGTTCAATTCCTTTATCGGATTAATTTGTTTGTGCTTTCCTTAAAATAGGTTTATTTCTAGATTTTTAGGGAAAGATTTTTAGGGAAAGTTTTACTAGTTTCGGTTCAATCGTAGGGTGAATTCAATGGCAATTGTACTACCAAAAAAAATCATGCTTCTGGGTGCTGGGGAATTGGGTAAGGAGGTTGCCATAGCTGCCCAGAGACTCGGTAATACTGTGATTGCGGTGGATCGTTATGACAATGCGCCAGCGATGCAGGTTGCAGATCATCGGGAAGTGATTTCAATGTTGGATGGTGCAGCACTGGAAGCAGTGGTCAAAAAACATCAGCCTGATCTGATTGTGCCAGAAGTGGAAGCAATTCGCACCGAGAAACTGATGGAATTGGAAGCCCAAGGTTATACAGTTATTCCTACCGCTGCGGCGACGAACTTTACCATGAATCGGGATCGGATTCGGGATTTGGCAAGCCATGAGCTAGGATTACGCACTGCTAAATATGCCTATGCCAGCAGCTTTGAGGAGTTACAAACCGTTGCGGCGGAAATTGGCTTCCCTAATGTGATTAAGCCTGTGATGTCTTCTTCTGGTAAAGGTCAATCTGTGGTGCATACTGCCGATGAATTGGCAACTGCGTGGGAATATGCGATTGCTGGGGGCAGGGGTGATACTGCGAAGGTTATTATCGAAGAGTTTATCAATTTTGAAGTAGAAATCACGCTGCTCACGATTCGGCAATGGGAAGGAGAAACTCTCTTTTGTGAACCGATTGGGCATCGTCAGGAACGGGGAGATTATCAAGAATCATGGCAGCCTGTGGGGTTAGCTACTAGTTTGGTACAGGATGCCCAAGATATTGCCCGTAAAGTGACCGATAAACTTGGTGGTGCGGGACTTTTTGGGGTGGAGTTTTTCATCACTAAGGACGAGGTAATCTTTTCGGAACTTTCGCCCCGTCCCCATGATACGGGAATGGTAACTTTAATTTCCCAGAATCTCAATGAATTTGAATTGCATTTACGGGCGATTCTTGGTTTACCGATTCCGATGATTGAAGTCCTTAGTCCCGCTGCTAGTGCGGTGATTTTAGCTCAGGGTCACAGTGAACAAATTTATTTTAGAGGGGTAGAAGCTGCCTTAGGGATGCCCAATACTGAGGTGCGTCTATTTGGGAAGCCTGATTCTCGTCCCTATCGTCGGATGGGAGTGGTTTTAGCTAAGGGTGCAGATGCGATGGAAGCTCGGCAAAAGGCGACGGCAGCAGCGGCTAAGGTGGAAATTTGCAGCAATATTTTATAGGCTGTAGCTGTTTGAAATAATTTGTAGAGGTGGCTTCGACTACGCTCAGCCCTTGGTGTGGGTTTGCTGAGTGTGGTCGAGGCTAAATTTTTTATTTGAATTATCTATGATCATCTTAAGTTTCAGGCGATCGCAAAGCCGTTATATTGACGCATAAATGGAGCATGGTAAGCCAATACGATGTCAGTTTTGGGGATGCCTTGATCGGTGAGTTCGTTGGCAACGCCGATCTCAGTGCCGTCATATTGAATCCAAATTTTGCCATCTTCTATGTCAATGTGGATTAAGGCTCCAAAGACTCGCCGATCGCCTTGCCAACCAGTACGCAGCAGTTGATAGCGATCACGCTCTCGATCAAATACTAACTTCATGGCAATCTCGCCGTAGACAGGTTTAACTTGGCTATGTTCGGTAAGAATTTCCTGAATAATTTGACGGTACTGTTCTAGTTGATCCATTTAATATCTCCAGTTTGAATGTTATAGACTAAAAGCAGAATTTGTTGGCCTTGAACGATTTCCGTGATAAATCTTAGCGTAAAAAATTCATCATAAGTCGGGTGGGGAACGGCTAAATGTAATGTTCGTTCAGGTTCTTTGATTCTTAAAGCATAGCGGTAATTGAGATATTGTCCAACTGCTGTGTGAAATTCTGATATGGCTGATGGTTTTGTAAAACTTTTGACTTCAACTGCAATTTTTTTTGTTTCACGTTCGGCTGCGATTAAGTGCTCTGTACCTAAATCAATTTGCATTTGGACATCGCCATAGTCTATGGGAAAGGGAGCGTGAGTAACTGTCCATCCTTGGGTCTGGAGTGATTCTTTAACGATATTGTGAAATAAATCTCTTGTCATTACTTTTTACGATACTTTCATTTGATCAATCCTGTGCGATCACCATTAATTGCATTGAGTTTGAGGCGATCACTAACTATGGGAAATACAATGAGAATATACTGAAATCAGGCTTCGATGACTCCGTAAATGTGGACGAGGCTTATTTTTATATCAGGCGATCGCATATCCCGATACTTTGCGAATATAAACAGGCTGAAAACCGATCACAATATCTTCTCTTGGCACGCCCTTTTCAACAAGAGCTTGACCAATATCTAATTCCGTATTATTGGTTTGAATCCAGATTTTGCCATTTTTAATATCTAAGTGCATCGAACAACCGTAAACCCGTATTTTTTGATCCCAGCCCACACCTACCACTTGATAGTGATCATGTTCTGTATCAAATAGAACTTGCATCTCAATTTCACCATTTGAGGGTTTATAGGTGGCGTATTGACTGAGAATTTGTTTGATGATGTTGCGATATGTTTGGATTTGCTCTAGATTTTCCATGTGACGATTACCTCGTTTTCAATATCATAAACAAAAATTTCGAGTTGATATTCGGCGATGACCATATGGGCAAATTCTTTTTGAAAGAAGTTTGTATAGGCGGTATCTGGAACGGCTAGAAATAGTTTGCGTTTTGGATCGCCTACTTTTAATGCTACTCGATAGTTAAGAAATTGCCCGATCGCCAGATGAAAGTCCGCTAGCGATGATGGATTAATAAAACTTTTGATCTCTACCGCAATTTTTTCATTATTGCGTTCCGCAGCAATGAGTTTTTCCGCGCCAAGATCTATATAAAATTCAACGCCTCCAACTTTCAAGAAAAATGGATCGTCTGTAATCTGCCAACCATCTTTGATTAGCGCATTTTTGACTGCATCATGAAATAAATCTCTTGCCATTACTTTTTACGATACTTTCATTCGATCAATCCTGTGCGATCGCCATTAATTGCATTGAGTTTGAGGCGATCGCTAACTATGGGTATTGACTATTTCTGTACCACCAATTGTCCCATTTCGATGCTGACGCTATCAAAGCGGTTGTCGCTGGGATGATAAGAAAGGAGTTCTATGCCAATTGGTTCTCCGTTATCCGCGTCTTTAATTAGGATGATGCCATTGCCTAGTTCGGTGCAGATCTGATTTGTGCGTGGGGCTTGCCAGAACACGGTCAAGAGTTCCATTTCTGGTTCGTAGTAGATTTTCACTTGTGCCATAGTAGTTCTCCTTCTTTGATTGCGTCGGTTTGATAAGCAGTGATCAAAAATCCGTCTCCGTTTAAGCGTTTGGCTACGGCGACAACCCATCGTTTGGCTTTGAGGACTGCATAAAACAATAGTAT
>JBIKNH010000240.1:0-6064 GCA_044358815.1 Pseudanabaenaceae cyanobacterium
GGTTAAGAACTTTGACAGAACTTTAGACAATGCTAATGCTAGACTCAAGCTTTGCTTTATTAGGCTTATGCTTAAGCGTCTTGCTAAACCTTCCTAAGATATCAAATGGGTTCTATAGATAATTCAAATGAAAAATACAGCTTCGACTACGCTCAGCTACCTTACACTGAGGTCTGAGCGTAGTCGAAGCCACCTCTATAAATTATTTCAAACAACTATATGCTTGGTAACTATGGGTGATAATTCTGATTGATAATTCCCATGTGCTATTCTCAATTGCGCCCAATTTCTTCTAGTTTTTTCTCTTAGTTCCTTTTAGTTCCTCTATTGCCGTTGATCCATGATACCGTTACAGGTTGTTTTAGTTTATCCTCAAATCCCCCCCAATACGGGTAATGTGGCTCGCACCTGTGCCGCTACCCAAACCCCTTTGCATCTCGTGGAACCTTTGGGATTCCAGATTAGTGATCGCTATCTCAAACGAGCGGGTCTAGACTATTGGGAATATGTCAATGTCACGGTACATCAGGATTTAACGGCTTTGCGGCAGGCGGCTGGACCAGGGCGCTGGGTCTGTTTCAGTGGCTATGGTGATCATCACTTTCGGGAATACAAGTTTCAGCCTGGGGATTGGCTGTTATTCGGCAGCGAACCCCACGGCTTACCAGAGGAACTAGTCGCCCAATATGACAGCGTTTATATTCCAATGGAACACCCGAAAGTCAGAAGTTTAAATCTGTCTGTTAGTGCAGCATTGGGATTGTTTGAGGCGCGGCGACAGTTGGGACTTTGATTTTAGTTTTAGATTTAGATTTATAGCGTGTTTGAGAAGTTTTGATCCCCCTAAATCCCCCTTAGAAAAGGGAACTTTTTTAGTCTTTTCCCACCTTTTTAAGGGGGGCTAGGGGGGATCAATCATTATTGTTAGCGAATATGCAGACTTCCCAAACACCCTCTAAGATCACTTAATAAGGTAATGTTTTCACACTAATCACCTGCGGTGGTGTAGCATCGGGGGGATAACGGAACTCTAACCGCACATTGCGATACCGACCAGGGGGAATTTCAACAGTGGTTAGGGGTGCGCCGTATTCCCCTTCCCGTTGATGTAAATGGAAATATTTGGATTCTTCTAAACCTAAACTGTTTTGCTGGATTACCCGCACTGTTCCCCGAAAAAATACCATTCCTATGGGCTGCACCCGAAAGAACAAAGGCTTTTGGGTCTCGTTATGTTTGAAAGGCGTGTGAATATGAAGCTGTACCCGTTGGGTGAGTGGCGTAGGGTTATACAGCGGAAAATTTAGGTTATAAAGCACGCCATAGTTACCGTGGGCTTGGAGGGCTGTGTCGGCATAACGGACGATCAGAGGGGCACTTTGAACCTGTTTTGTGCCCCAAGTCACGGCGGCAACGGTACTGATGGGATAACCAATGGCTTGATCCACAGGGGGAATGGTTAAGTAAGGAGTTCCTTGGCGATCCGTAACTGTGCCTAACCAAGTGCCGCCTTGAGAAATTCCTGCCACTCTGCCATAGATGATATGTCCCGCATTCAAAGCCGTAGGATGACGATCTCGTGGTTGCGCTAGTCTCCCTTGTTGTAACAGATAGCGCCAGTCATTGAGGGTAGGGGTGCGATTGGATTTGTACATCGCGAGATTCGCCACATAAACAGAATGATCCGTGTATAACTGCATGAAAGTGGTACGGGCAGCCCCTCGCGGAATCTCTTCATTTAAGATTAGGTAATGACCATTGGCGGGAATTTCAATCTGAGATGGAAAATTTCTTTCTCGAATGCCGCGCAGAGCGTCCAGCATTGCCCGCGAACCAGGTCCCGAAAAAATGTCACCAGTGGAGTTTTCTAGAAGTGGCGGCAAATCAAAGAATGGGGCATCTTCGCTGGTGGTGTAACTGATGCCTTGACGAATTGCCACAGTAATGGGATGGGGACTCGGATTTTGTAAAACAATCCCTTGATACATTTCGCGGTTAGGATTACCCCGTGCAATGTGATGGGTGAAAATATCAAACCGCCCCCGCAGCACATAATTTAAATGGGCTTTGGGATGCCGTTTGCCTTTGCTGGGCATTGTAGAAAGTAAGACCCCCTCACCGCGAATTACTTCGGGGCTGTTGCTGTTAAAAACTAGGGTGCGATCCAGACTGCCAGGTAAGGGACGAACCACATAATCACGGCTGTAAATCTGGATGGCGCTGCTGTCGAGAAACTGCGCTTGATGCCCCGTAGCTCCTACTGTTGCCGCTAAACTAAGGGCAAACAAGTTTAAGACCAGTCGTGATGCCATTCGTGATGGTAATGATTTTCCAAGAATTTGGTCGATGGTTCCCTTGGTGGTGCGTATGGTGCGATGCATGGGTAAGCTCCGGCGGGACAGGGGACTGATAATCCAGTGATATTATTGCGGTTGGTGACATAATTTTAATTGAAAGATTTTAATTAAAAATCCCAGCAAAAAGTCCCAGTAAAAATTTAAGTACAACTTTTCGAGTAATCTATGGCAGTTTTTGAAGGCAATTTTACCCAGACTGAATCCCTCCGATTTGCCATTGTGGTGGGGCGTTTTAACGATCTCATTGTGACTAAGCTATTACAAGGCTGCCAAGATGCCCTGTTACGTCATGGGATTGATGTCACCCCCAAAGATGGCGAAGCTCAGGTGGATTATGCATGGGTGCCAGGGAGTTTTGAAATTCCCCTAGTGGCTAGACAGTTGGCGCTGACGGGACGCTATGACGCGATTATCTGTCTTGGGGCGGTGATTCGGGGTGATACACCTCATTTTGACTATGTTGCTGGAGAAGCGGCTAAGGGCATTGCTGCGGTTAGTTTGCAAACTGGTGTACCGATTGTTTTCGGGATTTTAACCACTGATACGATGCAGCAGGCTTTGGAGCGGGCTGGGATTAAGAGTAATAAGGGCTGGGATTTTGGCATGAATGCGATTGAAATGGCGAAACTGATGCGCCAAATGTTAACGGCTTAGGCGTTATTCGATTAGTGTTATAGATGATTCAAATAAAAAACACAGCTTCGATTTCGCTCAGCTAACATAGACCGAGGACTGAGCGAAGTCGAAGTCTCCTCTACAAATCATTTTAAACAACTATATTGAATCAACGTTATCGTTATTAAATTGGCGTTACTCCACTAAATCACTATGGCAAAGCTGCGTTTCTTTTCCTATATCCGTGGTTTGCGGCATCAAGTCCGTAGATTGTTCCTGTTCATGATGGGAGTAATGCTCATAGTCGGGACTGCCTTAGACGGGAATAGTTTAAGCTGGGATTCTATTTCAGGAAATCGCGCTGCTTTTGCTATTGGTGATTCTAGTGCTGCCACGAATCAGCCGCTCAAAAATCCACCCTATCGCCACAAACCAGAATATTGGTTTACTCAATGGAGTGCTAGTAATCGTCGGGATGCTTTGCTGTTGGGGGATCAGCTATGGGCGGCGGGTAAAAAAGCGGAAGCCCAGAGGCAATATCGCCGCGCTAAGTTAGGACCGGAACCTGTACCTAATGGGAATGATGCGGGGGCTATGGCAAATCCGAAACCAGTCAATAATCAGGGCAATGCTACTGGTTCCGCTGCTCCTAAGTTACCGCCTAAGCCTAATTCTCTCAATCTGAATCAATTGGAACCTTTGCCTAATAGTAGCGAGAGTGTTTTAGATATTAGCGAAATGTCTGGCTCGGCGCGGGTTTATTGGCGCGAAGCACAGGCAGGACTGGCGGCTAAATTAGAAACTCGAACCCTTGTGCCGTTGCGGTTTCTGATCCAAGAACATCCTCGGTTTGTCCCTGCCTATGGCATTCTCTATCAGGAACTGAAACGTTATGGTTATCATGATGAAGCGAAAACGGTTTTAGCTCAAGCGGTGGCAAGACATCCGAATCAGCCGCCGGTGGTGGAAATTCAGGTTCTTGATTTGGCGGAACAGCAAAAATGGCTCGATGCTTCGCTAATGGCGCGGCGGTTTGCGGTGTTGTATCCCCAGCGTCCTGAATCTGCCAGATTTACGGAATTAGCGAACCAATATCTCCAGCGTTATCAAGATGATCTCAGGGCACAGGTCACGAATAATGCTATTGCGAATTTTTTGGTGGGAGCCGCTGCCTATACGGTGACGGGTAGTTTGTATGGACCAATTTCTGCGGTGCAAACTACTTCGATGGTTTTGGAAGGGGAATCTGCTTTGGGTGAAAGATTTAGCCGCATGGTGAATGAACATTTACCAGTAATTACGGAACCGGATACGGTGGCTTATATTAAGGAAGTGGGGCAGAAGTTGGCGACGGTGGCGGGACGGAATGAATTTAATTATGAATTTACGGTTTTAGATAGTCCACAGTTGAATGCTTTTGCTTTACCTGGTGGTAAAATCTTTATTAATGCTGGGGCGATTTTACAGGCGCAATCAGAGGCGGAAATTGCGGGTTTGTTAGCCCATGAGCTTTCCCATGCGGTGTTGTCTCACGGGTTCCAATTGATGACTCAGGGTAGTGTGATTTCTAATCTGTTTCAGGTGATTCCTCTGGGGGGCATTGCGGCGGATTTGGTGAATTTGAACTATAGCCGCGAAATGGAACAGCAAGCGGATTTGGTGGGTACGAGAATTTTGGTTTCGGCGGGTTATGCGGCGGACGGTTTACGGAATCTGATGCAAACTCTCGCTAACAATCGCACGGGTAAAACGCCTCAGCCTCCGGTGTGGTTATCGACTCACCCTGATACACAGGATCGAGTGCGGGTGATGGATGCCAATATTGACCAAGAGAAGCTGGAACGATATACCTATGAAGGGATTGAACGCCATGAAGCAATTAAGGAAAAGCTTCAGTATTTGGTGCATATTAGTGAAGATCCAGAATCAAATTCTTAAGAGAGTGTTTGGGAAGTTTGCATACTCGCTAAAGACAGTGATTGATCCCCCTCTAAATCCCCCTTAGAAAGGGGGACTTTTTTAGTCTTTCCCCACTTTCTAAGGGGGGCTAGGGGGGATCAAAACTTCTCAAACATGCTCTAATAAGTTCCTAATCTGCTGTCTTATCGGGAATGTGAGGGTTTGGCAATTTCGGACCGATTACTGGTAATCCTTGGTTTTCCCGTGCGGCGAGTTCGAGATTTAGTTCTAGGAGTTTGCTCAAAATATCGTCGGTTTTGTTAAAGCCATAGGCTTCCATGACGAGTTGATCGAGTTTGGTATGGAGTTTATGCAGTTGGCTGGCGGGTTCGTGGAAGTATGCGTTATAGAGTTTAGTAATGCCGCATTTTTTCCGTTCCATTTCTTGGCTGCGGTATTGGTGCAGTTCTTGCATGGTGGCGCGGATTTTCTCAATGATTTGTTTGGCTTTTTTGGAGGTGTTGGGATTGAGTTGGGGGAATGGGAAGGTTTCAAAACAGGTATTATGAGTATAACGGATTCGATCCTCTAATGTGGAACTTTGCGCTTTAACCCATTGCCGATGGACTTTTGAGGTTAAGACTCCTAATACATAAAAATCATCAGAGGCAACTACTTTAGTAGCTTTAGAAGGTAAGGCATCTAGAGAACAAATCATAAATATAAACCATTTAGAAGTTTCGGGAACAGCAAAATAAAATTCTAGGTTTGCAACTGTTCTACGCATTTTGGGAGCATTTTCTCCAAATTTCCACCAGTTCAAACGTCTTGTATCTCTTCGATTTTTATCCCTTTCAGGTTTAACGTATTGCGTAATATGATTGAAAGGTAGTTTATAATTACTCGCTTCTTCTAAACTTAAATCATCAAAATCAATAATCCATCGATCTGGTTTACCATTAGGAACTTGTGCAAGATTTAATCCGTCTAAAAATAATTTAAGTACATCTTGATTTTTACTGTCTTTCTTAATCCATTCTTTAGCCAGTGATTCAGTTATTAAAAAGTCTTTACCTCCTTGCATAATCCCTTGAAAACTAATATCTAGATTTACTACTAATCTTTTAGCTTGAGTAACATCAATAGTTTGTGTCAATGATGAGTTAATAAATTTAACAGGTCGATTATCTAAC
>JBIKNH010000241.1:0-6054 GCA_044358815.1 Pseudanabaenaceae cyanobacterium
CCCTTAAAAAGGTGGGAAAAGACTAAAAAAGTCCCCCTTTCTAAGGGGGATTTAGGGGGATCAAAACTTCTCAACCACGCTCTTAAGTAGATTTTTACCCCTTGAACTTGAATTAATATTTTTATTGCCAAATTTTTGTTACCAAATTATTACCAAAGACTTCTACAATTCAGCAATTCATGGTATACCATACCCATTACGTCGGGACTCAATTCAATCAATTGGTACTATCACAAAACATGAAAAATCCGCCTTTGGCTCAGTCATCCCAGGCTTTCCCACAGAACCTCGCACGCAATCTCACCAAACGCTTTTGCCTAGTTCCCCTCTGTGCCGTCATGCTCACTAGTGCATTAGTGGGTTGTGAAGCAAAAGTTACTACTTCCACTAGTTCCGCTACTCCAGAAAGTTCTAGTTCTACACCAAAATCCGCCGACAGCCCCAAAGCTGATGCCCCCAAAGCCGACGCACCTAAATCCGATGGCGCTAAATCCGATAATACCAAATCCGTTGAGAAAGCCGTCTCCGGTGCATTAGCATCTTTCCTTGAGAAAGAAACCATTAAATCCCCAGTAGAATCTATCAACTGCCCCAATGTAGACCCTGTGACAGCAGGTAAAGTCATCGACTGCGAAGCCACAATTAAAGAAGGTAAATTCCCCGTAGCAGTCACATTCAAAGACGATGCCGGACAACTTAACGTAGCACCAAAGCGTCTGATTCCCCTCTCTAAAGTAGAAGAAGCCATCAAAGGGAACATCAAGCAAACCAGTAACGCTGAAGCTACCGTAGACTGTGGCGGCAGTGTGTGGGTAATCCAGAAGGTGGGAGAAAACTTCACTTGTAAAGCCACCGCTCCCGATGGTAAAACCCTGAACGTGAAAATCACTGTGAAGGATGAAACGGGCAAAATTGAAATGAGCAACGAATCTTAGGCAAGACTTGATTTTTCGCTAAATGTTTTGGTTATAGTTATCTCAAATAATTCTGGGACATTCTTGTAATGAGATAAGCGGACAAGATGTCCGTCCCACCTTTATTGATGCCTTGTAGGTCAGACATCTTGTCTGACAATAGCCCCAAATAACGTCCCATTCTTAATTTGATTGACTATAAATATATTTGAGAATATATTCTAAAAAAAGAGAGCCTTGAACTATTCGTTAATTCAAAGCTCTCTTTTTATTTGATTTTTTTCTATTTCTAAATCATTAAAAGTCTCTCTTTCCAAGGGGGATTTAGGGGGATCAAAACTTCTCAAACACGCTCTAAACCAGTACACTAAACCTAAGTTTTCATTCCTTCCAAATGAGGCTCAAGGGGTGGCTTAGTTTCATCATCACCATCACTTAATTCATTCGGTTTGCGCATATTGTCGAAAGTACCCTTAATAAAACCAGCAATCGGTACTGCCACCAATAAGCCCAAAACCCCGCCTAACTTTACGCCAATGTCCAACGAAATCAACATCCATACCGGATTTAAACCCGTGAGTTCGCCCACAATGCGCGGACCAAGGAAGTTTTCCACCAATTGAATGATAATTACCGCTGCCAACAAAACCTTGAACCCTAGCCAAAAGTTCTGTAAAGCCAATAACGAACTCACTACCACAATGGTCGTTGAACCACCAACGGGAATTAAACTCGCCACACCAATCCCAAACCCGAACAATACCGCAAATGGCACACCCAAAATCACCATCGCTGTAGTTTGAGAAATCCCCAAAATTGTGGCTAAAGTCACCTGACCCACAATAAATCGCTCGAAATTACGGGGTAAAGATTTGCGTACTTGTTGATTCCATTTCGGCGGCAACCAGCTAAGAATCCCATTCCATAGGCTTTCACCCCGTAACACCAGAAATATCGAGAAGATCAAAGTAATAAAGACATTAACAATACTGCCAATGGTGCTTAAAAGTAGGCTAATAACTTGAGTCGTTAGAGAACGTAAAATACCAGTGAGCTTCTCTAATTGCTGGTCAAAAGCACTACTAATATCAAACGGAATTTGTTGGGTGACCGTCCATTTTTCTAAGAGTTCTAATTGATTTTGTCCAGATTTGATCCAATCTGGTAAACGAATCAGTAATTCGTTAGCTTGCATGGCGATAATCGGCACTAGGAAGATTCCTAAGGTCGCCAGCAACATTAAAAATAATAAAATAACAATGCCTGCTGAGGCAGTGCGGGGCAAGCGTAACTGAGTTAACAGGCGAATCGGATAGTCTAGTAAGAATGAAATTAGGGTTGCAGTGATTAAAATGCTCACTAGGGGCTGCATTTCCCGCAATAATAGTAATAAAAGCCACCCATTGAGTACAATCAACGGGAAAGATATGGCAATGCCATACCAGCGCGGTAATTTGTCCAATGAAAGCATAGTGAAGATGACGGTTTGGTGAGACAAACTATTGATGAGACAAACTAGTTATCATTCTGAACTATTTTTGCCCCTTTCGTCCTAGTTGCGCTACTGATCACCGAAAGATTCATGAAAAAGTGCGATAAGGTTTATTAAGGCTTTTTATTGAGGCTTAGAGGGAAGCATAACTTAACTTAATCTAGCCATGTCTGACTATTCTTTTCTAGCAAATGCGGATCTAGCAGATAATAGTCCAGTGCCGCTTAAGCGCCATCGTCAAGATTTAGGTCAAGCTTTAGCCTTGTTCCCAAGGGATTGGATATTATGGGTTACGAACCACTACACCACAAATATCGCCCCCAAACTTTCGCTGATCTAGTGGGGCAAGAGGCAATCGCCGCAACTCTGAGTAATGCCTTGCGGTTGGATCGCATTGCTCCGGCTTATTTGTTTACTGGGGCGCGGGGGACGGGTAAAACCTCCAGCGCTCGGATCATGGCAAAATCCCTCAATTGCCTCAGTGAACCTAAACCCACCCCCACCCCCTGCGGTCATTGCGAGTTGTGTCATAGCATTACGCGGGGCACAGCAATGGACATTACCGAAATTGACGCTGCCAGTAATACCGGCGTAGATAATATCCGTGAACTGATCGAACGTGCCCAATTTGCGCCCGTGCAAGCCCGTTACAAGGTGTACATCATTGACGAAGTACACATGCTCAGTAATGCGGCGTTTAATGCCCTACTCAAAACCCTAGAGGAACCACCGGATCGGATTACGTTTGTTTTAGCTACCACCGATCCCCAGCGGGTTTTACCGACAATTATCTCGCGGTGTCAGCGGTTTGACTTTCGGCGCATCCCCCTAGAGGCAATGGTGAAACACTTAACCCACATTGCCAGTAATGAAAATATTCAGATTCACCCCGAAGCGGTGACCTTAGTGGCACAAATGGCACAGGGGGGGCTACGGGATGCCGAGGCTCTCTTAGATCAGCTAAGTTTGCTAGATGGGGAAATTTCCGTTGATGCAGTTTGGGACTTGGTGGGTTCTGTGCCGGAGCGGGATTTGCTGGGAATTTTAGCTGCCATTGTGGATCAAAGCCCCATTGTGATGTTAGAGGCATTACGGCGGGTCATGGATCGCGGTCGGGAGCCATTGATCGTCTTGCAAAATTTAGCCAATGTCTATCGAGATTTGCTGATTGCCAAAACCGCCAAGGATCGCAGTGATTTAGTGGCAATGACTGCCTTAGGTTGGGCACAACTGACGGAACTAGCTGCCCAAATGGAGTTACCGCAAATTTTGCATGGACAGCAACATTTACGCGGTGCAGAAACCCAGTTACGGCAATCTACCCAACCTCGGCTCTGGCTAGAAGTAACTTTAATGGGGCTTTTGGCGAACCATAGCCTACCTGTTGCCGTCCCAACCCATGCTCCTTTAAGTATGGCAACCACTGCCGCCGCAAAGTCTGCCCCAGCAGTTAGCCCCAGCCCCACCAATATTCCCTATAACAACATTGCACCGACCAACGGCAGATCTCCGGCATCTCAAGGCGTTACGCCACAGGCGACTGCTACACAAAATACCACACAGGTAACTCCCGAAATCACGCCACAGGTCAGCCCTAACCCAGGGGCAACAGTTGCGCCGCCACCAAACAATTACGTTAATGATCAAGTTAGTAATCATGTTAACAATGGTGCTGATAGTGGCGTTAATATTGCCGTAGATACTGGAAATCTCGATCAGGCATGGCAAACTATTTTGAATCTGTTAAGTGCGCCTTCTAGGGGTGTATTTGGGGGACGTTCGCAACTTTTGACCGTAGATTTAGCGAGTCACCAGCCTAGTGTTTTAGTTGGTTTAGTGGGGAACCGTGATGATGCCATGAAACGGATTGCTATCGAAAAACGTTCCGAAATTGAAGCCGCTTGTCAACAAGTTTGGCAGCGACGGATTCAGGTGAAATACAAGTTTATTCCGCAAATTACGCCCCAAAATCAAGTTAGTTCCGTTCCTCAGTCACCATCACTACCACCCTTTAATAGTTCTTTGAGTAGTGAGGTGATGAGTCAAGTAACAGTAATCTCTTTGCCACCCCCAAATACCGCCCAGCACAACGCCCAAAATGCTGCCCAAAATATTGCTCAGCACAACGCCCAAACTAACACCCCAAACAACATTCAGAATAACACTCAGAACATCACCAACGGTGGTAACGCTCCCCCCAATGCCCCTAAGCCTAATTCTCAACCCCATAACCAACCGCCACCAGGACCAACCCCACCGCCCAAAAATAATCCGCCCACTAATTTACCGCCCTCTGGTTTGAATAGAAATCTTTCCGAACAACAGTTATCGGAAAAGAATGCTTTGGATAATCTAGTGCGGTTATTTCAGGGGCAAGTGGTGGATCTAGAGGCGATTCCCGATGTGGAAGAAATTAGTACTGATACTCTTGCTCTGGAGGAAGCAGTTTTGGATAATTAGCCAGATCAATGTGTGGCAACGATGGCTAGGGGGGATCACATCTTGCCCCAGTCACTTCCTGTTTCAGGATGATGGCATCTAAACTCAATTCCTGTTGGGCAAATCGACGCTCTTCCATTTGAATGTCAGGCTCAATTAGAGAATCTAAATAATAAGATCCAGAAGTTTCAGAAGTGAGGGGGTCATATTTGAGATTGAGAGGCTTAGCCGCTAGTGCCATAAATGTTTCCATAGGAATCCCAAATGACGAGGCACGCATCACCGCTAACATCGCATTACAGGGTTTGCGACCGTTGGGATAGGTATAGATAAAGTTAGTCAGCGGGTAGGGTTGCACTCCATTAATGGCGATAACTTGACCGTTGCTGTTGAAAACGGGACCGCCACTCATGCCTTTACGGACGCGACTGGTATAACCGAACTGATAGCCTTCCCTTAGTCTCTGGGGCGCTCTAAGGGAAAACCTACCGGCACTAAATCGGAATTGATTGCTGTTGCCAGTGTTGATGTCATAGGGGAAACCTGCGGCATAGACTGGATCGCCTGTCTTGAGTTTTTGGGAAGGGGCAAGGCGAGCGATGGGATAATTAAGGTTTGGTTTGGTGCGGAATTGGAGAATGGCGATGTCGTGGTTAGCGAAGTTGATTCTTTTATAGAGGGTGGCGGGGTGCAATTTCCCGTCGTGGGTTTCGATTTTAAATTGTTTGCCGCCGCTGGTGACGTGATCGTTAGTGACGACGGTATAGAGAATCCCTTTCTGATCGGTCTGTTTTTTGATGATGAATCCAGAGCCGCCGGATTGATCGACGTAAACTTTAACGGTGACTTGGCGGGCGGTTTGGTGAAGGGTGAGATCGGCGATGTTTTGGTTGATTTCTTGAGTTTGGGAATCTATTTCAGGCAGGGCATAAACGGATTTAGCGATGGGTGCTTCGAGACATAAAGCACTGATCGCTAAGAGAATGATCGTGGTGAGTTGGCGGATTAGCAAAGATTTCAAGCTATTGCAAACCTGAGTAAGTTAATGATGGGGAAATTCTTATTATTAAGATTATCTAGAGTTCAGATTAGTTCATTAGGGTGTGTTTTTGATTCGTTATTTGTCCAACCCTCTTGTACATTCTTAAAGTATATTTGCTTTACTGCACTAAGTATAGAATAGTCAGAAAGCAACCACCCCTTTAGGAG
>JBIKNH010000242.1:0-6050 GCA_044358815.1 Pseudanabaenaceae cyanobacterium
TAGCAAGCAAGGAATCATCAACACGCCGAACCAACCGATGTAAATCCGGTTTTGGGTGCTGGTGATCCACTGGCAAAACTGTTCCCACACAGAGCCGTTTTCGCGGCTTTGAATAGCTGTGGTCATGTTTTTCCTGTATTTAAAGATTCAAGGTTCTGTTGGGGTGTGTTACGGCTTACCGAACACAACTACAGTTTAGCAAATTGTTAAGTTATGTCAATCACCTGACAGTATCTCTCTGGGTCTATATTTGGCAACAATAGGCTATTCTCTAGGGATGAGTTGCACGAAATGTTTTGGCAAAACCTACTCTAGGTAATGATTTAGGCTAATTAAATTATTTTTCTATGCCTAATAGATGAGATAATTGTCGTCAGTTAACTACAGATTCTCTTTATAATTCAATTGAGATTCATAAGTATAAATTACTAGTCAAGCTTCCATTTAATTCCCAGAATGTACCGTTCTTGTTTCTAATAGATGCCCAGAAATTTTTTGTGTAAGTCTTGTGTAAGTATTGTCAATGACTTGTCGAGTCGTTATAACCGTGGTAGTTCAATTATAAATGTGGTTCCTTGATTCACTGCTGACTCACAATAAATTTTACCGCGATGTTTTTGAGTAATGATTTGATAACTAATAGACAGCCCTAATCCCGTTCCTTTACCTACGGCTTTGGTTGTAAAAAACGGATTGAATAAAAGGTGTTGCATTGGTTCAGGAACCCCACAGCCATTATCTTGAATCCGAATGTGTACCGTTTCATTGGCATCGTAATCAGTGGTAATTGTAATCAGTGGTTTTTCTGGTTTACCTGTCAGTTGAATTTGTTCCTCAATGGCATCAATGGCATTGGTAATCAGGTTCATGAATACTTGATTAAGTTGTCCGGCATGACACAAAATATTGGGCAAATCACCATACTTTTTTACCACTTCGATCGGTCTGGTGCCCTTCAGTTTTAGTTTACTTTGTAAAATTAAGATAGTACTATTAATGCCATCATGGATATTGACCGGCTTTAGTTCTGCTTCATCCATGCGCGAGAAGTTCCGTAATGAAGCGACAATCTCTTGAATCCGTTCAGCACCAATCCGCATTGAAGTTAATAACTTAGGCAAATCATGACTGAGAAATTCTAAATCAATTTCTTCGATTCTGTTTGCTATAGCTGCCACTGGCTCAGGATAAAATTCCTGATATAACAAAACTAAGTTTAATAAATCTTTGATATAGCTGTCAGCATATTTGAGATTTCCATAAATGAAGTTCACTGGATTATTAATCTCATGGGCAACTCCAGCCACTAGTTGTCCTAAACTAGACATTTTCTCGGTTTGGACTAATTGCGCTTGAGTGGCTCCTAATTGCTTGAGTGTTTCTTCTAATTGTTGGGCTTGTTGGCGGAATTTAGCTTCAGAGCTTCGGATTTGTTCATCAATGTTCTGGCGTTCTGTAATGTCCATTGCTGTACCAATTAGACCATTCATCATGCCCAGATCATCATAGATAAAATCTCCGCGACCTTCAATCCAGTGAACTGAGCCGTCTTCCCAAATGACACGATGGGTTACCACATAACTAGACTGGTGCTGAAATGCCTCGTTAATAGTTTTCATCACCAAAGGACGATCTTCAGGATGGATTAATTGAGTGTAGGCTTCAAAACCCTCTGGCACTGCATTGGCGGGCAGTCCAAATAATTTTCCTAAGCCCTCTGACCAAATGATTTGATTATTCTGAATATCCCAGTACCAAGTCTGTAACTGCGCTGCTCTCAGGGCAAATCTTAACTGAGCAGCAGAAGTCCGTAAAGCTTCTTCGGCTTGAATCCGGTCAGTAATGTCTTGCACAATGGAAATAACTCCCTTGGCTTTGCCATTGAGATCGATGGTCGGGGCGTTATGCCATTCGCAAATGATCTGTTTGCCCTCACGGGTCATATTCTGGATGATCAAATGAGTTCCCCCAGCCCCCTGAAATAGTTGATTCATCACATTTTCAACCTGACTCAAACTAGAATGTGGTGTTAATAAAGGAACTGCTGTATGACCGATCACATCTGCGCGACGATAGCCGAAGATTTTTTCTGCCGCTGGATTCCATTCCAATACTTCAGATTTACAATTCCATTCAATTACTGCTAAAGGCGTACTACGCACCAACAAACTTAGCCGCTGTTCAGAATTAGCAATGGCATGATCGAGGCGTTTTTGTTCGCTAATATTGATCATTAGTCCGTCCCAAATCACATCCCCGTCTTCGCTCCTTTGGGGACGAGCCACCCCCTGAAGCCACCGCTCTTCCCCAGAACGATGATGGAATTTACCCGTCCAAACCCAAGGCTGTCCGGTTAAAGTCGCCATCATGAGGGATTCTTCAAAAGATTGTCTTTCTTGGCTATCAATTAACGAAGTCAAGAGCCGTAATGGTGATGCTGCCTGCATTTCAGCGGGGGTATATCCAAATAGTTCCTGACTGTAGGGACTAATATAAGAGAACTCACCTTTATGAACTTCATTTTGACGAATGCGGTATTGATAGATCATACCTGGAATATTCGCCGCTAAGCTGCGAAACCGTGATTCACTTTCCTGGAGCGCTTTTTGGGCAGCTAGATGATCGCTAATGTCTTCAAAAATCGTGAGAATATATCGTGGTGAGCCATCAGGTTGCAGAATCAGCAGTTTCTTAAATTGTAAGCACCTTGTGCCACGGTGGGGAGTTACCACATTATGGGCAAAGGTCAACATATTCAGGGTAGTATCATTGATTTTATGATCGTTTTTGTGACCGTCTTCATAATTATTTTGATGAGCGTTATCTTCCTCCGTTTGGAGTGCTTCAGGGCTATATTCTGCCGTCGTTTGACCGCTATCCCTTAATTGAGTACTCGATTTTTTAGTCAGTTTATAGTGTTGTTCCAGAATGCGCTGATCCATTTGCTGGAGTAACTCTGACTGGGAGCCTTCGAGAAAATCAGCTACGGTTTTGTGTAGAGCCATATTTTGGTCATAGCCAAAAATTTCTGAGGCTTGGGCGTTCCAATAGACATATTTAAAGTTTTCGGCATCTTTAACCGAAACCCCCACTGGCAAACTGTTTAAAAGAGAATTTAGGAATACTTGACTAGCAGATTGAGCGGTAATAATCGCTGGAGAGAATCGAGGGAAATAGGCTTCATTTTCTGATTCTACTGCATCAGTAGAAGGGATTTTATCTAAGACTTGGGCAATCTGATTGGCAATAGTCTGTAATAAGGTCCATATTACGACACTGGGACGGTTCGTATGACTGGTGAAAACCATTAATACGCCAATACATTCGCCTTGGGAACGTAAAGGAATCCCCAGAGCACCTTTGATGTTAGTGTCAGATACATAGCGGGAACGCCAAAACCGTAAATCATCATCTAGTTTTGCTTCCCAAAATAAGGTTTGTCTTTCCCATACGCACCCTGGTAAAGGTACACCTTTAAGGAATCGATAGGAATAAGAGATTTCTTCTAGTTTCGCTAAACCTTCGCCACCATTATGCCAGGTTTCCCGTAAATATAATGCGGGTTGGTTAGACTCTTCAGGGGTGCCGATTTCCCATAGTTCGATAAACTCACACGCCAAACCATCACCAATTAAACCCAAGATATTATGGAGCGTTTGGGAAGTGAATATCTGCTCGGTCAACAAACCAGTAACAGCGGACTGTACTGCCCAAATTTGCTGCATAAAATCAATACTAGGAGTTAGTTCGCTAGATATTTCAGGTAAATGATTAAGGCGTTCCATACTTACATATCATGGGCTATTCATGGGCTATGATGAAACCAAGTCGATGAAACCAAGTCATGGCATTTTGCTCTAATTCCTATCTAACCAAAAATCTACAATAGCTTGAGCAGTTAAATCAGGACGTTCCAAGTGAGGCACATGACCGCTAGCTGGAATCCACTGTAGCTGAGAATTAGGAATCAGATTACGAAATTTCGCCGCATCTTTTGTGCCTAAAATCTGATCATTGCGTCCCCATAAAATTAATGTTGCCATAGTCAACGATTTGATTGCCGCTCCCAAAGCCGTACCATAGGAACCATAACCGCCACTTTTGGTAAACGAAATTAGTCCTTCTGACCAGTGGGGCATCTGCAAATGTAAACCAGCACATAATTCCGCATCGGCGGTGACTAACTTGGGGTCAAGATAAGCCTTGAGACTCACCTGGCGGCGCACCCCAGCACTGGCTAAGAACTGCGTTGCCCAGCGATCTAACGGAGGAAACAGCCATTTACCCACCGGAGAGCCACCAGCCAAACCAGCACTGTCAATGAGAATTAACTGTGATACAGCATGGGGATATGTCAAAGCGAAGTCAATCGCCGCCGCCCCCCCCATCGAAGCACCCACCAGAACCATCGGCTGCTGACAATAGGTTTGCCAAAACTGATAGAGGTGAGTCTTAATTGTCTCCGGTGTGATGGCTAAATCAAGCGGACGTTCCGTAAAACCAAATCCTAATAAATCCAATAACCAAATATTGCCAACTTTAGCGGTGCTATCTAGTTCAGGTTGCGAATTATTAACCTGATTCTCAGAATTAAGTTGGGCTGCGCTTAATCTCTGCTCTAGGGCAGGCAAAAGCCGCCGAAATTCCAATAGAGAACTATCAAAACCATGTAAACAAACCAATGGAGCAACCGCCGGACTATGGTAACCACCACAGACGGTTGCTGTCGCCACAGTGCCAGAACCCATAGCCACTGGGACTATAGTTAAACGCTGTGCTAAATTACGGGAAGTGGTTTCCGTGAGGTTCCCAAATTGCTGCACTAAGTCCGGTGACAAATGCTGGTGTACTGATTCCGTAAGGTGGAAATCTGTTTCAGTATGATTGAAACTAGGTATGGTTGAAGAAGAAAACGACAAAACGCCTCCTGAGATGAAAAATTAAAGAATGTCAGCCAAAGTTCCACAGAGAGTATCAAAAACAGATTCAGCAGCTTAGATCCCTTAAAAACGTTCTCCAGCTTCCACGGGGAAACCAATTTACAGATTGGTGGACAACTTATAGAAGTTTAGTAAGCACTTGGTTACGAATGGGTTATCAGTAGGTTATCAATGGGTTTTGAATTGGTTATGAATTAGTTATTAGTTAGTTATCAAAAAGGAAACGTCAAAAAGCTGATCAGTAAAAAAATTTTCTTTGATTGGTTTTTGGATTAAATTTTTCGATCAAGTTTTTGGACTCAATCTAGGACTTAACTTGAGTTTAACTAAGTTTGCCCCCGTAATTCCAGCATAAAAGGGCATAAACCCAATAAAAAAGAGCAACAAAGCCAAAAGACCACCCCGACCACGAAAAATCGTGATTATAGCTAATCCAGTTAAACCAAACAACACACCATGCAAAAATACCCACCAAGCACTACGCCACACCACTGCCCTTTGCCAAGGAGATTGACCCAGAGCCGGTACACGCCAAGTGACAAACACAAACACTAACCATTGCAACATCCCCAATAAAATGCCCGAACCCGTCAGCCAACCCCATCCCGTCGTCAAGCTGGGTAGTTGCTGACTAATGGAGGGATCAAGACTGGGACCTTCAGGGGCGATGATAGCAGTTAATACCGGCAGATAAGCCAGACTTGTAGCAGTTAAGCCAATGCAAGACCAGCCAATCACACTAGCTAAAACCCACCAACGGCGATAGGGGCGCTGACGGGGATAGGGTTTGAGTCCACCAGTTGAGAGGGGCACATCACCATATCGGCTAGCGTATTTTGCTACGTACTGCTGAGGCAAAATCTTATGACCAAAAAATCGCGGTAAAACCCAAGACTGGCAAAGTCCTAGCCACAGTCCCATTACCACCGAACCACTTAACATAGCGGTGGCAATACTGCAACTTAAATGACTGCGCCCCCCTAAAAGTACGAGGTGACAGAGATTTTGTTCTGTTAATAGTTCGCCCAACCAATACAATCCCGCTAAACACACAGGAATCCCAGCGATTGTCCCTAGGAGCACGCCGAATAGAGTCATTAAAAACCAGCG
>JBIKNH010000243.1:0-5998 GCA_044358815.1 Pseudanabaenaceae cyanobacterium
TAGTGGAGCGAACTTCTCTAAAGCCTGTTTAGTCAATGCGAACTTGGCGGGGGTAGTTTTTGTTAAAGCAAATTTACGCCTGGCTAATATTAGGGGATCTAACATCAATGGGGCTAACTTTGAGAGGGCTAGAGTGCGAGGTATTTTAGCTGATGCTCGACTTCCTTCTGCTGTTGGTCAATCTAGGGATGCCGATGATGATGACCAAGAGTCATTCAACAGTTGTGCTAGTGTGAACACTGGTGGTGGTAAACCCTCAGGAAGACGTATTTTCTAGGACTGTGTTCCGTTACTTCTGTTAAAGTTGAACGTTGTAACTATCACTCTCACAGAATTCTTTCTGGAAGATGTCTCCTATGGAATGCCTCCTATGGAATGCCTCCCGTGAAGCAACTCCTATAAAACAACTCCCGCAAAATTATCTATATCCAGAGATCTAATTATGATTAATCAATGGTTGAGCCAAGTTTATTCCCGCTGTAACGTTTACCCTAAACTTGGTTTGGGGGTGATGGGAACAATTCTTTTAGTGCTACTGGCAACTCCGTCACTAGTTTTGCCTGCGGCGGCTGATACCGACGAAGCATCGGACGAAAAAGCCTCTGCTGGTGAGTCTGGTGGTAAAAAGGTAGTAGACCGACCAGCTTTCTCCTGTGACACTGATGGCGAAGTGCCTCGTACCTTAGTCAAAACCCCTAGCGGTGAGTCACTGGCATTTATCAACTGGAAGAGTACTGCTTTTGGTGATAACTTCACCCCCGAAAGGCGTTGTCAGATTGTCTCGCAACGGCTCCAAAATTATTCTAGTAGCGGCAAACTGGAAAATCTAGTTGCTAGTACAATGAATGGAGTGCCAGTAATTTGCGTGGGTCAAAACAAACGCTGTGACTCCAGTTTACCTGACAATGGTTTGGTGATTACAGTCCGTCCAGGGGTAAAACCAGAACGAACCTTGCAACAGATTTCCGACTTTCGTAATGGTAGTGGTGGCGAGTTAACGGAAACTACCAGAAGAATGTCCTCGCTGAATATGTATTGTTATTTACGGAACAATACTGCTGCAAGTTATGCTAGTTGTGCCCGTGCCCAGAATTCTAGCAACACTACAGCCAGCAAACCGTCCAAGCCTGAAGTGCGCTATCGGTCTACTACTCGAAATACAACCCCAAGACCTTCAGGTGGTGTGCGTTTTTAGTTAATTCACCTTGATTTTCCCTGGTGTATAGTCTGTCAGAAGTGCAACAAAAGACTTAAAGAAAGACTTGAAAAAACAACTACTACATCAACTAATCTCAATCCCTACAGTTCTTGTCATAACGATGACCTATGTAGGGATTTTTGGTGTCAATGCCTATGGTGCTCCGGTGCTGTCAACTCAGGAAGACAGTGATAACCAAGATAACCAAGAAACGAATCATCAGGCAGCACGTAGACCTAAAAAGCCAAACACCAACCAGCCAAGGCAACCTAATATCAAGCGACAGGAAGAAAATGTCGGTAAAATTGCTCGTTCCATTACGGTGAGAGTTATCTCTGGGGATCGCCGTGGGTCAGGTATTCTGATTTCACGGCGGGGTAATACCTATGATGTGATTACTAATGCCCATGTGGTGGACACTACCCGACAAATGGCGAAAATTACTACTAGGGATAATGTGGTTCACTCCGCCAGAATCATGAAAGAGGTGCAGTTCCCTAATCAGGATTTAGTGCTACTCCAGTTCACGGCTAAACCGAATCTAACCTATTCCATTGCGACCTTTGGTGACTTCAAAAGATTAAGAATTGGACAAACTATTTATGCCGCAGGATTTGCCAATGATTTACGTCTAAAAGAGAATGAGCGCTGGCGTTTTGTATCGGGCAAATATGCTTTGCAATTAACGGAACCTTTGGAAGCGGGTTACAGCCTGGGTTATAGTAATCCAGTGCGGAAGGGAATGAGTGGTGGACCGGTGCTTAATGAATTAGGAGAAGTAGTTGGCATTAATGGTCGTCATGCCCAACCATTGTGGGGTAATCCCTATGTTTTCGCTACTGGTGAGCCTGTATGTGAACCACTACGGCAATGGATGATACAATTAAGTTGGGCAATTCCCATTACTACGGTGTATCAATATATACCAAGGCTAGTTCCCAAATCAAAACCCAAACCGCCATCACCTGTCATATCTCGCAATTCTCAATTAGAGCAGATGGGTAAATTAGTTTTAAATTGTCAAACACCAAAGTCTTCTCTAACTCAATTACTTAAAGCAGAATTATCTGCTGATGAGATGATGGAAGATAATATTATAGAGAATAATGGAACATTCAATATAGCAATGATTATGCCACACTTGTCAGCGGCAATGGCTCGTAACAACCCTGCGAAGTTGATTGAGACGGTTCATTCTCACCATGATAAATAGTGGCTCTCAAACTGATCTGCATTTTGAATGCCAGAGATTTTCCCAGTTTTTTTGGAGTTTAGGTTGAAGTTTATAGTTGTTTAAAATGATTTGTAAAGGTGGCTTCGGCTTCGCTCAGCCCTCTATGTAAGCTAGCTGAGCGTAGTCGAAGCTATGTTTTTTATTTGAATTATCTATATGGCTCTAATTTGGAATCAAGCAAACCATCTCACAATTTACCAAGCAAGTTTTATCAAGCAAGTTTGATTAGGTATTATTAAGAAAATGTGATTCTGAAATTACAGCGCCCATCAGCCTCTTAGTCGGTATAGTCAGGGCATATCATGGTTATTGTTCAATAATCGCTAGTACCCATGTCCTAGGATATAACTCTCAGGATATGACTACTAGGTTTAACTAATTGACATTTCATCTGCCCCCTTATGTGCCTTTTCGTGTGCGTTTTTCATGACTAATCCGATGCAAGAGCAGTTAATCAACCTGCTGCAACAGGTCGCTGATGGTGCAATATTACCCGCCGCCGCCGCCGAAAATTTAAAACATCTTGCCTTTGAAGGGGTGGGGGACTTTGCCAAAATCGATCATCACCGCACTTTACGCACCGGATTTCCTGAGGTGGTATTTGGTATTGGCAAAACTCCTGAGCAAATTGTCGCCATTATGCAAGCCATGCTTAACCAAGGAACCGAGCATCCTTTAGGAGCACCTCTGGTGATGGCAACAAAAATTATCCCCGCCACCTATGAGCAAATTC
Organism: Pseudanabaenaceae cyanobacterium; assembly: GCA_044358815.1. GTDB lineage: Bacteria > Cyanobacteriota > Cyanobacteriia > Pseudanabaenales > Pseudanabaenaceae > JBAXSK01. Next base: position 3,166 of record JBIKNH010000243.1, read on the forward strand.
AACCATTCCTGAGGGAGGTGCGGTATTTTCCGATGGCACAAATTTGTTGCGTCGGTGTCCCCACCCTGCGCCATCAAGGGACCGTGACAATTATTACCGCTGGTACTGCGGATCTGCCCATTGCCGAGGAAGCCGCCATCACTGCCGAATTATGTGGTTTTACAGTGCAGCGGCTTTGGGATGTGGGCGTGGCAGGGATTCAACGGCTTTTGAGCCATCGCCACCTGATCGCCGCTGCCGAAGTCATCATTGTTGTAGCGGGGATGGAAGGCGCTCTGGCTAGTATTGTGGGTGGTTTAGCGGACTGCCCTGTGATTGCTGTGCCCACCAGTGTGGGGTATGGCGCGAGTTTTCAGGGACTAGCCCCATTACTAACGATGCTTAACTCCTGTGCCGCTGGGGTGGGGGTGGTCAATATTGACAATGGCTTTGGGGCGGCTATGTTAGCGGGGCAGATTCTACGCTTGGCGCACCGCAGTTCAAATCCCTAAGTAACATCCCTAGAAAAATATCCCCAGGAAAAGCCTTCAGGATTACCCCTAGCAATCCTTGAAAAAAATCTCTAAAGAACGTTTCCAAAAAACGTCTCCAAAAACACCTCTAAAAAACATCCCCAAAAAAATAATTTCATGGTTAACCAACGGTGATTCTTTTGGTGATGTTCGGGGGGATTTTTTGGGGTTGCCCCTAGAAGAAACGCTACAATTAGAAAGACTGGTTGGCAAAAGCTCCCTAGTTAAGCTCCCAGTCAGGGCGACATAACCACAACCCATTATTCATATAAAACTAACAAACAATTCATTATGGATGAGCTAAAACCTATTGTCTCGGAATTTCTCAGCCAACCCATAGCTTTTTTAGGTGGTTTTGTGTCGGGCGCACTGCGTCTGGATTTACACCAAGATCCCCTAAAAGCTTGGTTAGCGAAACAAGGAGCAACCCCCCAAGAGCCGGCTCCAGCTAGTAATAATGGCAATCGTCCTCAGTCCATTTCTATCGACGACTAGATAGCTCTAGATAAATCATTGACTTCTGGGTAGAGGCTTGCTAGAGCTAGATTTAGTAAGCCTCTCCACCATAACCAAAGTTGATTCTAGGCAAGAGTTTCTTTAACCAAATTCTTAACCAAATTCCTCTGATCAACTTTCTCTAAAAATATCACCTAATCCCCCTTCCCCCCCGTTATGTGGTTTCCTTACTTCATCCTCGTATTAGCTTATTTCCTCGGCTCATTACCCACTGGTTATATTGCTGGCAAAATGGCAGGGATTGATATCCGTGAGCAAGGATCTGGTTCGACAGGAGCCACTAATGTTTGGCGTTGTGTGGGACCTGCGGCTGGTTTGAGTGTGTTTGCTGTAGATTTTGCCAAGGGTTCTTTAGCTGTTTGGTTGATGCAAAATGTTAATGCATTGGCACAACAATATTTGGGCATTGGCTCAGGGGTTTTAGGCAAGGATGCGTTGCAGTGGTTTGTGATTGCTGCCGGTATTTTAGTTTTAACGGGTCATAGTCGTTCTATTTGGCTTGGCTTCAAAGGTGGGAAAGCAGTGGCGACGGGTTTAGGCATTGTGTTTACCCTGAATCTGCTGGCGGGCTGTATTGGGTTTGGCACTTGGTTATTAACTCTAGCGATTTGGCGCACGGTATCTATCAGTTCCCTTTGTGGGGCGGTGGCTGCCCCTGCGGCAATGTGGCTACTGCAACCAAATTTAGCCTATAGCCTGTTGACTACCGCTGCGGGGTTGTTTGTCTTGGTGCGCCACAAGTCCAATATTGAGCGGCTCTTGAATGGTACAGAACTCACTTTCAAAAAAACTGACTCAGGGAGTGAATCTCCGGCTGAATCGTCAAATTCCTAATGGCAGATTTCTGGTGATTGCGACTCTGGTGATTGCAGCTTGACAACCAAATGTGAAAACTAAGCCTGAAAACTAAGCCTGAAAACTAAATTCAAAGACTGAACTGCAATACCAACTAAAATACAAACTAAGATACAGACTACAAACTAATAATACGTTGACTACTTTCGGGATGATCTTTTTCCAGCCTTAGCTTATGTCCGTCCATTTAAACCGCACCAACCACTACACCACCCTAGAAGTTGATGCCCATGCACCTCTAGGAGAGATTAAGCAAGCCTACCGCCGCCTAGTCAAAAAGTTTCATCCCGACTGTAATCATGATTTGCGGAATCACGATGATATTGCGGCGATTAACCAAGCCTACGAAACCCTGAGTAACAGCCAAAGCCGCGCTAGTTATGATCGTCAACTGGGTTTGAGTTCTGGTAATTTTGCCCCTAGAAACCATAAGCCCAGCAATCTTAAACATCCGCCCCAACGCCACGAGGATCAGCGCATTGATCAATGGCGACATCATGTTTATGAGCCAATTATGGTGATTTTAGAAGAGATTCTCGATAGTCTGTCAGAACAAATCGACGATTTAGCCGCCGATCCCTATGATGAAGATCTGATGGAAAATTTTGAAACCTATCTTGCGGAATGTCGTGGCTCTTTTGCAAAGGCGCAGATTTTCTTTCGGAGCATGGCTAATCCGGCAGTGGCAGCGGGGATTGCCAGCCATTTATATCACTGTCTCAATGCAGTTAGTGATGGCATTGAGGAACTACATTTCTTTACACTGAATTTTGACGACCGCCATTTACACACCGGACAAGAACTATGGCGCAGAGCTGAGGAGATGCGTTACTACGCCCAACTGGGAATGCAGAGTTTAATTCAGCAAAGGTAAATGCTCTTGCCACCGCCTGAAAACTCTATGGCTTTACCCTAATAGGTTTACCCTAGGTGTTCAAATACCTAAGTCA
>JBIKNH010000062.1:0-19969 GCA_044358815.1 Pseudanabaenaceae cyanobacterium
AGGCTTACCCAAGGGACGGGTGATTGAAGTTTACGGTCCTGAAAGTTCTGGTAAAACCACCCTTGTCCTCCATGCTATTGCTGAAGTGCAGCGGCGGGGCGGCATTGCGGCTTTTGTGGATGCAGAACACGCTTTAGATCCTTACTATGCCAAGGCTTTGGGGGTGGACATTGATAATTTACTCGTGTCGCAGCCGGACTCTGGGGAAATGGCGCTGGAAATTGTCGATAATCTAGTCCGTTCTATGGCTGTGGATCTGGTTGCCATTGACTCTGTGGCAGCGCTTGTGCCCCGTGCGGAAATTGAAGGGGAAATGGGGGACAGCCACATGGGTTTGCAAGCCCGTTTGATGAGTCAAGCCCTACGGAAAATCACGGCTAACGTGGGTAAAGCCAACTGTATTGTGATTTTCTTGAACCAGTTGCGCCAGAAAATTGGTGTGACCTACGGCAGCCCTGAAACTACCACTGGGGGAACAGCCCTGAAGTTTTATTCCTCGGTGCGGTTGGATATTCGCCGGATTCAAACCCTGAAGAAAGGTACAGAAGAATATGGCATCCGCGCTAAGGTCAAGGTGGCAAAAAACAAAGTAGCACCACCATTCCGAATCGCCGAATTTGACATCATTTTCGGTAAGGGCATTTCGATGTTGGGATGTCTGTTGGATCTAGCCGAAGAAATGAATATTCTGGTGCGTAAGGGGGCTTGGTATAGCTTCAATGGCGAAAATATCGGTCAAGGTCGGGACAATACCATGAAGTATATGGAGGAAAGACCAGAGTTTGCCGCTATGGTGGAGTCTTTGGTACGGGCGAAACTAGATGCTGGGGTGGCGGTGTCTGCTACGAAGCCCTCCCCCGATGCCGCAGATTTAGTGGAAGATGAAGGCTTGCCAGAGGATTTTTAGGGTAGTGGGATTCTGATCCCCCCTAGCCCCCCTTAGTAAGGGAAAAGATTTTCTTACCTCACCCTTACTAAGGGGGATTGAGGGGGATCCCCTCCAGCCTAAACTTCTCAGAAACTTTTCTGGGACTAATTTTCGTTAAATTGTTTAATCGTCAAGTATCGCAGCTATGCAACCCGTTGATTTAACCACGCTGCTCGCGGTGGGTCATGAACTGCAAAAATTTTGTCTGCCCGCCCGTTTGGAACAGGTATTTCAGCAGGATCGCCACACTTTATATTTAGCTTTACGAACTTTACAGGGAAGGCGCTGGCTACTGTTGTCGTGGCATCCCCAAGGGGCGCGGCTGCATTTAGCACCACCACCACCAAAAATGCCTGACACGTTTACGTTTAGTCAGCAAATTTGGCATCAAGTGGCGAGTTTGGCGCTAGTGGGGGCAGATTTGGTGAGTCCTTGGGAGCGGGTGGTTGATTTGCAGTTTGCTAAGCGTCCGGATGATCCGGTGTTATGGCACTTGTACCTTGAGGTGATGGGGAAGTATAGCAATGCGATTTTAGTCAATGGGGCGGGGGAAATTGTTACCGCTGCCCATCAGGTAAGTGATAAGCAGTCGAGGGTCAGACCGATTCAAACTGGGGATCAGTACACTCTGCCACCAGCATTATGGGAAACCATTCCCGATCTCCATGAAAGCTTTGCCAGTTGGCAGGAACGATTGGCTTTATTGCCCCAAGAGGTGCGCCGTGCTTTGCCTGGGAATTATCGAGGCGTTAGCGGTGGTCTAGTGGAAACATTATGTGATTGGGCAAATATTAAATCTAATAGCTTAATTACAGAACTCAGTGACCAACAGTGGCGTGATTTATTCCGCAGTTGGCAACATTGGTTAACCTGTTTGCAAGAACGACGATTTGTCATTTCTGCGCCAATTGCGTCCCAAGGCTCAAAGTATGACGGCTACAGGGTTTTACCAAATCTTGATCTGTCTGATTCTGAGCAAAATTCTCCAAATGGGAATGATGATACACCTTTAATTAATGAATTTCTTTCTACCTATTACGGTGATCGATTTGCTTTAAAACAGTTTCAGGAAGTTTATCAACAACTACAACAGAGTCTCAAAAATCATTTAGGCAAACTGCAAATTAAGGCGATGGATTTACGCCAGCGCTTGGCAACTGCCCAAAAAGCCGATGATTTGAAACAGAAAGCTGATTTGTTAATGGCGTATCTACATCAATGGGAATTGGGGATGCAGGAAATTACGATTCCTGATTTTGCCACTGGTGTACCGATTACGATTCCCCTAGACCCCACCCAGAATGCTGTCCAAAATGCTCAGACATTATATAAACGCCATCAAAAACAAAAACGGGCTACGGGATTTATTACGCCGCTCCTCACAGAAGCAGAACAAGAGATCTTTTATTTGGAACAGGTGGTGACTGCTTTACAGCAATTAGCCCCAACGGATTTGACTAGTCTGCAAGAGATTCGCGCCGAATTAGCCGAACAGGGATATATTAAGCCCACAGCGGAATATGGAGCGCGTCCGCCTCGTGGTAAGGGAACTGGAACGAAACACCATAAACCAAATAAGGAACAAAAACGAGACGAACCACCCCAATGTCATCGGTTCCAAAGTCCCAGCGGACATGAGATTTGGGTAGGACGGAACAACTATCAGAATGATTTGCTCACTTTCCGCATTGCCAACGAATATGATTTATGGTTCCATAGCCAAGAAATTGCGGGCAGTCATGTTCTACTGCGTTTAGCCGCTGGCAGTCAACCCGATGATCAAGACTTACAAGCCACCGCTGACATTGCCGCTTATTACAGCCGCGCCCGTCAAAGTGATGCCGTGCCCATCGTTTATACTTCGCCAAAATATATTCACAAGCCCAAAGGTGCAAAGCCTGGGATGGTGGTTTATACCCATGAAAAAGTCTTATGGGGTAAGCCTGCCCACTTTGAAGCATAGTTGAAAGCTATGTTATCTCGTAAATAGCATTTGATCTAAAAATATAAATGAATAATTAGTTTTATCAAAATTAATCCTGACAAAAGAAAATCATTAATCTGACAAGGTGTCATGGCGGCAGTGGCTCAATCATAGGCATTCTGTTGTACATGGGTAGAACCTAAGGAATAATTCTGTTATTGTTGTGGCTGATACTGAATCTTTGATGTAATTCAGTTCTTCCTATAGCAACTAAGTCTCCCCTCGTCTTCCAATGCTCTTTGTCGCCATAATGCCCTTTGCTACAATGCTCTTTGCTACGATGCCCTGTGTCACGATACCTTTTGCCACAATGTATTACGGATTACCCAATTAATGAATATATTGAATGTATTCAAAACAAAACTCCGTGCACTGGGAGCACCTTTAGGTAGGCTACGAATGAGAACTACCATAGTCGTGCCTTTTGTGCTGCAAATTGTTGTGACCGTAGGCATGGTGACTTATTTATCATTTCGGAATGGTCAGCGTTCAATTAATGTTCTCGTCGATAATCTGAATGGTGAGATTAGTAATCGGATTGAACAACAGGTAATTGGTTATCTAGGTCGCTCTCAAGATACGCTCTGGTTAACCCAAACCCAGATTAGTAGCGGTAATTTAGATTTGAATAATTTTGAGAAATTACAGCGTTATTTTTGGGAAGTAGTACGCGAAGGTCATTTCGAGGGTTATCTTTCCTACGGTAACGAAGAAGGGGAATTTGTTGGGGTGGAATATCAAGAAAATGGCACAGTGGAGTTAAAAGTTCGTACTGAAGTAACATCTCCGATTCGGGAAACCTATCTGCTAGATAGCAATGGCACAAAAGCAAAACTACTGAAATCTGCTACCTACGATCCCCGTACCCGTCCTTGGTATAAAGCCGCAGCCACTGCTAAGAAAGCAACTTGGAGCGAGATTTATCCTTTCTTTTCCAGTAAGAATACAGTACTAGGAATTTCGCCAGTTTACCCCGTTCTTGATCAAAATCAAAAACTAGTAGGCGTTCTTTGCATTAATGTGCGGCTATCACGAATTAAAGATTTCTTAAATCGGTTGATGATTAGTCCTAATGGTCAGAGTTTTATTATGGAACGTTCAGGGCATTTAGTGGCTAGTTCTACTATTACCCAACCCTTCACCGTCGCTGGCACTGGAGAAAGTCGCACCGTGACGCGCATGACCGCTGAACAGAGTAACAGCCCTATTGTGAGATATACCACCGAAAAAATCAATTACGAATTTGGGAGCTTAGCTAATATTACGGAAGGGCGTTATCTCAAATTCCAAAATAATGGCAGTTGGTATTATGCGAAAGTTTCACCAATTCGTGATGGTAAAGGCATTGATTGGTTATTAGTGGTGGTCGTGCCAGAGTCCGACTTTATGGAGCAGATTAATCGTAATACTCGCGATACGATGATTCTGTGTATCATAGCGCTGATCGTTGCCATTATTGTAGGGATTCGCACCACCCAATGGATTACCCACCCTCTATTAAGATTGTCTAAAACTGCGCAACAAATTTCTGAAGGTGATCTTGATCAGAAAGTCAGTGGTAGCGCCATTATTGAAATCGAAGCTTTGAGTCATTCGTTTAATCGGATGATTGTGCAATTAAACCAATCTTTTACGGATTTACGTCATAGTCAAGAGTCCCTGCGGTTAGCCAACGAAGAACTAGAACTCAGGGTGGAAAAGCGTACTAATCAATTGAGACAAGAAAAAGAGCGTTCTGAAAGGTTGCTATTAAACGTTTTACCTGCTTCCATTGCCACGCGGTTGAAAGAAACTAATGAATCTCCGGCAGAACATTTTGAAGAAGCTACGATCTTATTTGCGGATATTGTCGGTTTTACGAGTTTGTCTGCTCGCATGGAGCCGATGGAGTTAGTCTCTGGACTGAATCAAATCTTCTCAGCTTTCGATAATCTTACAGAAAAATATGGTTTAGAGAAGATTAAAACTATTGGTGATGCCTATATGGTGGTTGGTGGATTACCTGTTAAAAGGGAAGATCACGCCATGGCAGTAGCGGATATGGCTTTGGAGATGCAAGCATATATGCTCCGGAATCAGGGCTTACAGGAATCTGTAGAATTGCGAATTGGGATTAATACTGGTCCGGTGATTGCGGGAGTGATTGGAATTAAGAAGTTTATTTATGACCTATGGGGAGATGCGGTGAATGTCGCTTCACGGATGGAATCCCACGGTAAACCAGGTTATATTCAGGTGACCGATGCCACGTATCAACAGCTAAAGGATCGGTATATTTTTGAACCGAGGGGCACGATCACGGTGAAAGGACGCGGTGAGATGATGACCTATTGGCTATTAGGCAAGTCCGATCAAGATTCACCCCGTCCTCATTTAGAGAGATTAGATCTAGGGGATGGAATTTAGAAGATTCTGTATTACTTCCAAATTTCTATTCCCTAAGAGGGTGTTTGGGAAGTCTACATATTCGCTAAAAACAATGATTGATCCCCCCTAGCCCCCCTTAAAAAGGTGGGAAAAGACTAAAAAAGTCCCCCTTTCTAAGGGGGATTTAGGGGGATCAAAACTTCTCAAACACGCTCTAAGATCTAACTAGATATGACTAGACTGCAACCACAGGGCTATCCATCTTCTTCAACTGTTGTACCAACAAGCTCAAGAACAAGCCCACGTCAGTAACTACGCCGACGGATTCCACAGAGCCGCGATCTGACAACTTGGTGACCACAGCGGGGTTAATGTCCACACAAACCATTTTCACGCCAGCGGGGGTCATATTCCCCACACCGATGGAATGGAGCATTGAGGACAACATCAAAATTACATCCGCACCGCGAATTTGTTCGGCATATTTTTGTTGTGCCTTGATCAAATCCATTTCCGTGTCAGGTAAAGGACCGTCATCACGAATGGAACCCGCCAAAACGAATGGAATTTCTTTCTTAACGCACTCGTACATAATGCCTGATTTGACTAACCCAGCATTGACGGCATTGGCGATACTGCCATAACGACGCACGGTATTAATTACCTTCAAATGGTGACGGTGACCACCTTTGACGCTGATACCGCGCTGTAAATCTACACCCAGAGAAGTTCCCATCATGGACTGTTCCATATCGTGAACTGCAATGGCATTGCCACCCAAGAGGCTCTGTACATAACCTTCACGAATCAGATAAGCCAAATGGGGCGCACCACCAGTGTGAATAATCACCGGACCGCCAGACACTACGGTTTTACCGCCGCGATCTCTGACTTGGCGCAGTTCCCAAGCGATTTGCTCCACCACGAGTTCCACCCGCCGCTCACTGGAAACTCCGGCTCCCATGAACGAAAATTCTTCTTTTTTGGGATTGTCGCGAGATTCCACTTTCCGCACGGTGCGCACGCCGTCATAACCCACGACAACGCGATCTCCAGTGACTAAATCCCGTAACAGCTTACAGGTGGCAGTGGCTACTCCATCTGCTTCACCAATGACAATGGCGGCATCCATCCGTTGATTGCTACAGCGCACCCATTCACCGTTCACTTTCGCATCGGTAGGATAAATCGTCGTTACATAGAAGTCATCGGGACCAACTCCATCCATTGTGACGACTTCTAACCGTGCATCATGGGCAGTTTCGTCAGACAATACTGCGCCAATTTCGATCAGCTCACCCATGAGCGTTTCCATGATGTCATGGGAAGGTGCGGAAATGCGAATCCGAGCGACGGAAGTACTTTGCTTCTGTTCTCCCAGTTTGAAGTCTAGAACTTGGAAACTGCCGCCACCGTCGGAAACTAAATCAAGGGCGCGATTGATAATACCGGAGTCGAGTAAATGTCCTTCTAGTTGAACTACTCGCGCTTCTACATCGCTCAGTTGAGATGGAGTTACAGGAGTCACGACTGGTTCAGTGGTGCGTAATGTCAGACATTTTGCCGCGCCGCCAGCCTTCAGGAATTCTGTTAAAGGGGTTTCAATGACGGTAAATCCGACTCTATTCAACCGCTGTTTGAGGCTGTCGCTGACCTTGTTCATGACGACGGTTTCGCCTATGTTAACGGCATTACAGGCAAAGACAACGGCATCAGCTTCTTCGATGGCAATGCGTTTTTCGGCGGGGACACGCATCTCGATCAAACGATTGGAATAGGAATCAAATGCGGGGGGATAATAGAGTAAATAGCCATTAGCCAAGGGACAGAAGCAAGTATCTAAATGATAGAAACGGTTATCAATCAGACGTAAGGATAAAACTTCCACTTCTAACCATTTGGCTAAGAGGGGATGGGAATCTAATTCGGAACGGAAGCCATAACCAGCCCAGAGCCAGCCCCCAGCGCGGTCAAACAGGGCATCTCCTGCCCCTTCAAAAGGTAAATCGCGAGGTAGTTCAAATACTTCAAAGCCATTCTCTGCAAACCAAGCTTTGAAATACGGTTCTTCTCCTTGGCGCTCTTTGTGATAGAAGCGGCTCACCACTGCTTTTTTGCCCAACACCAAACCAGCATTAGCGGTAAATACCATGTCTGGCACACCTTTTTGGGGTGGCACCAAATCCACATGGACTAAACCCTTGAGGACACCATATAGTTTATGCCATTGCTCCACCGCCCGATCACGGCTAGAACGATGTACATTCCCCTCCATCCAAGGATTAATCACATAATCCACGTCATAGTGGTCAGGGGCACACATGAGGTATTTCAGGGCATTGGTTGGAAGATGATTGGCAGTCATAGATGAGCGCTCTTAAGATGGAAACAGAAGTGAATAGAATGCGGTGAGAAGGCAAGATAGTCGCACCAGCAAAATCAGGTTGGAAGTGAGGTAAATGTTTACCCACAGCGTTTACCCACAGCAACGGCTCAGCCACAGATTGATTGTGACTAAGCTATAGACAAGCCGTTAGATTTAATCTACGAAACAGTCCTAATACCTTGATTTTGCTGAATTGTGGTATAGAACAATGTATTAAAAATAGCAAATGTCAGTTTCGGGGGCTGGCACACCACAGCCCTTCATCATACCCCACTATGGAAGGGCTTATATGGCGAAATTTGTCAGGGTTTCTTGACTGGTTTATGGATGATTTTTAATGCTGTTTTAGGGTTGGTTAATTTGGGGTAATTGGCATTCGTGGGGGTGCGGTGCGCCACATCAGTTCTATTTCGGCGGGGGTGAGTTGATAGGCTTCGTTAATGAGGTCGCTGAGGCGATGTTCTAATTGATTGGCTGTGGTGCGATCTCTTTGGATGGGAAGTGCATATTCTTGATAGGCTTCGTTAATGGCTTTGAAGGCTTTGGGGCTGAGATCGCCTGCGGTTTTGGGTTTGCGGTCGCGGATGGCTTGCACAAATTCGGCTTGGCTTAGGCTGGCAAAGTTTTCGAGCTTTTGTCCGAGTTTGGGAATGTTATGGGTGCTTTGGAGCCATTCGCAAACTTCGCGGTTACGTTCTTGATTGGTTTTGGTAATGGCAATTAAGCGGGTGACGATTTCTTCGGCTTCGGTTCTTATTGCTGGGGTGGGTTGGGCTATTGGAAGAGATTCCACATAAATGCCATCCATTGCTAAGGCTTCATCTTTCTTATGCGGTAAGTTACGGAACATGAAGTACCACAGGATTGGAGAATTGAGACAAGCAATTAGCCAACTATCATTTGTAGGAAGCATAAATGTAGAATTGTTAAAGTAAATACTGCTTATACCCAGACTAAATCTTGGATGAAATGCAATTCCTTGAATAAGAATTTTTTCTTCTTCAAAATGATCATAGTAAACACAAGCTCTCAATTCCCACCAATATCTACCCTGATCTTGTCTTTTACGAAGCTGGCTTTTAAAAGATTGAAAGTGTTGATAAATTGATGGATACGTCTGACAGAAAGAATTTTCCGCCTCTTCTTCTGTTTTTTTATTTGACCATACCCATTCATGATTTGCACTAGATTTAATCAAAATAAGCCAAAGATCAGCCCATTCAGGATGCCAACGCTTAATATCTTGACCCCGTAGGTAAGGTTTAATAATTTCGGCACATTTGGGATCATCTTGGATTAGTTTTTGCTTTGTATCGTTATCAATTAAAAATGCCTCATTAAATCCTGTAAGCACGCCGCGATAAGGTTTTACACCTGCAAAATCTTTTAATGGAATCCCTACTGATTTAATTTTTTGCATGAGACTTTCCACCTCAGGAGACTCTAAACTCCATGCTTTTTCACTAAACCGTGACCACACCACAGGAAAAGCATTTTGTCTCACATATTGCGGTAGATTAATTTTCTCTAACTCCTCACGGGGCACAGCACAAATGAGAACAGAACTAGAACTCTGTTGATCATCTTCCTTAATAGGTGCAGCAGCTAGAGTTTGAGTACTTTTTCGCAACGACACAATACAAGGGAAAGTATCTGCATCTGCAAAAATTGGTGCATGACCAAAATCGATAATCTTCTCAAACAGAGTATGCTGCGTAAAGAAACGCCGTAACGCCTCACCATAACCAGAGCGTAACCATTTATTCGTCACAATATAAGATAAAATTCCATCAGGTTTGAGAATCTGTACCCCCTTCTCATAGAAATAAGCATAGAGATCCGCCGCGCCATCATAGGACTGATAATGCTTTTGCAAATAAGACTTAATCGGTGTAATGCGCTCCTGCCGGACATAAGGCGGATTCCCGATCACCACATCAAAACCACCCCTTGCAAACACATCCGGAAATTCCTTTTCCCAATTAAAAGCGCGATCACTTAACTTCCCATCACTCACCAATGAATTACCGACCTTAATATTTCGATCTAGATTCTCTAACTTCTGCTGACGCTCCGCAGTATGCAGCCATAACGAGAGCTTGGTAATCCCCACCGACTCAGGGGACAAATCCACCCCATAGAGATTATGAGTCAAAATCAAACGCTTTACATGACCAGAACTTAAAGCTTTGCCGCCTAAAACTGCAATCCGTTGATTAGTCACAGTGTATTCATTCAATAAATATTCATAAGCCGCAATCAAGAAAGCACCCGAACCACAAGCCGGATCGATCACCTTAATATTTTGTAAAATCTGTAAATAAGCCTGCAAACTATCTAATTCATTCTCATCCCAAACCTCTAAACGCTTCCGTTCTAAATATTCTCCCAAACTCACAAATACAATATATTGAGTAATATAAGCAGGAGTGTAATAAACCCCCTGTACCTTTCGTTTACTCTGGTTTTTAGCTTCTTTTTGATCAGTTTTAATCCCTTGAGCCTCACGCTGTAACTCCTCAAGATCAGCAATAGACTGCTCGAAAATATGACCCAAAATATCTACCGATACTTCCGAATCAAAATCATAGCGTCCCAGTCTTGCCAACTGTCCACAGCGCAGACTATCAACTTTTAAAATCTCATCTAAAATCTGATCATACTCAAACAAACCACCGTTATAGCCTTCAATTGGTGGATCATCGTTACCTACATCAATCCAGCGAAATATCTGTTTAAAATTATTCCAAGAGGTATTAAATGCCTTACCAGATTCATGGGCTTCCGTGAGAATATTGCGCTTATCAATTAGTCCTTTATCTTCACAGAAACAAATAAAAATGATCCGATCTAAAAGCTTTTGGGCTTTTTCGATCAATACATAGGATGGATATTGATTTTTAGGCAATTTTAGACCTAAGAAATCATCAACTAAACGCCCTCGTAGATCGCGATATTCTTGATATAAATCTTTTGTAATTTCTATTTCCGCCTTAATTGAAGCAGCAAAGAGTTCATCAATCTTGGAGTATTTCGTCGCTTTATTAATGGGCAAAAAATTCTGGCGACAAAATAGAAAATAGAACCTTCTAAACTGATTTAGATCCGCTAATTCCTCAAAGAAAAAAGATTCATAATTTGTAAAATTTTTGCTTGTATGATAGAGCCGAATCTCGCGATAATTTGAGACAATAAACCAATCACAATTATCGGTATTTCTGGCATAGCGCCAACCTTGATCCACTGGTGATTCAGGATGACTCGCCGTGCGTCGATCTAAATCGGTCTTTGCCCCTTTTAACTCAATGGGCGCAATGATTCTTGCCTCTACTTTCCCCTTGCCCTTTTGTCCTACCGCAAAAAATCCTAAAGCTCCATCCGCTGAGTCACCATTCGTCGTAATAGTTGTTTCGGCGTGAACTTCCCATGTTTGCCCTTTGCCCTGAATCAGAGAGCGATAGCCCAACACATCCCGAAATAAATCATTGAGAAATTCACCATGTAACGAGACTTCCTTAATCTCATCTAAAGCCCCACTACGCAGAGATTCAATCCACTTCAAAACAATTTGATGAATCTCTAATAAATTCTTAGGATCACCCTGATTTTGGTAAAAATTATCCTTTTGTTTATCAAATGCCTTGGCTTGAAACAGGCGATGACGACGGGATGTAAGCTGAACTTTTTCTGGAGACATTTAGATAGTGCGTAAATCAAGAATTGATAGTTACTGATCAATATTGCACCAAAGCACTTACTACAGATTCCGGTAATATCTTAGGAAAACCCAAGAAAACATGGTGGTGATGCAGGTTAATGTTAGAGCCGTAGAGCAGATATAGTCAATCATTAGCGATATTTTGATCAGCTATCCCAGATGTGAATCGGCGAAAATGATCAAATATAGTTGTTTAAAATGATTTGTAGAGGGGGCTTCGACTCCCCTCAGCCCTCGGTGTAAATTAGCTAAGCATAGTCAAAGCTCCAGAAGTTTTGAATGAGCAAATAAAACTTAACGAAAGACTAAAAGAGAAGCTCAGGGAATAGATCATAGCTCTAATGAATTAGGGAGCAGTGTCTGTGTAAAAATATCTGGATATAACGAAACTTTTCTAGTAGTTTATTACCGTAAAATAGCGGAATTTTAATTAAATTAGTCGTCAATCTGTATTCACTATTTTGCACATCATAAAACTTGACCATACGATATTTATCATGGTCAAACTTTAGTTTTGCATCACTCATCTGATTGACAAAATCCCAACTAGCATACCCACGATCCATGATTGCTATAGTGTTAGCTGGTATCATTGTCATCACTTCATCCAGAGATTTAGCATCATTTTCCTGACCAAATCGGATCAAACATTTTAAACTACTATCTAAAACAAAGTTTAGCCAGGTTTCAAGGAATAGACGGCTATTCAATACTGGGTAGTCATTTGCTGGTAGCTCCTTCAATATTGACTTGAGGATGTTAGAAAATGAAAGTACCATAAAGTTAATTATTTTTCATTTGATGGGGTCAAGATAATATATTCCGTCCCCTTTTTTACTCCCATTTTCTATCTGTCAACACTTCTGGATTAACCTATATTTAACAAATTAAATCTGTAATTTGTTATTAGTGAAAGCGACTTAATTTAAATTAGAAGAATTCGTTTATCCCTGGCATCACATTTAGTATTAGAAACACTCTGAAAATACTCCCATATAGAGATGGAAAGTTACGCAAACTATTAGCAAAGAATCTCATGGAACTTCTTTAAAGAACCCCTAGAAAACAGATTAAAGAACTGAGTCCAAACCCTGGGAGTCCATCCTATAAGTCTCACCCCAAGGCTGATGATGCTAGCAGCGAAACGGGTTAACCTATAACCAGCAATTTATCTAGATTTTCACCCCCAAATTATGACCCTCGCCACTGCATCACCCACTGCTACTTATTGGCAATGGCGTGGGCAAGCCATTCACTATGTCCATGCCTCGCCAGTAGATTCTGCAAAATCAAATCAACACCAGCCTTCACTGTTGTTAGTGCATGGTTTTGGTGCTTCCACAGACCATTGGCGCAAAAATATTTCCGCCCTCAGTCATCATTTTGATGTGTGGGCAATTGACCTGATGGGTTTTGGGCGTTCTGCCAAACCAGCTTGGCAATACAGCGCCGACCTCTGGCGGGAACAACTCCACGACTTCATCCAAGAAAAGATCCAACGCCCCACAGTAATCGCGGGTAATTCCCTGGGTGGGTATAGCGCCCTCTGTGTCGCTGCCACCTATAACGCAGCAGTAGCAGGGGTGGTTTTACTTAACAGCGCCGGACCTTTCACCGATACCAATCCCCTCGGAGCCAAACCAGTTAACCCCGTCCAGAAGTTCATCCGTGAAAGTTTACGGTCTCTGCTCCTGCAACCCTGGGCTAATGGTTTACTATTTCAATTTGTGCGGCAAAAATCGCGGATTCGTGCCACATTGCTGAAGGTTTATCTCGATCACAGTGCCGTCACCGATCAGCTAGTGGAAGACATTTATCGCCCTTCCTGTGATCCTGGAGCGCCCCAAGTTTTCGCCTCAGTATTCACCACACCCCAGGGGGAAAAAGTCGATCAGCTTTTACAAAAAATGACCTGTCCTCTGTTAATGATTTGGGGCGAGGGCGATCCTTGGATGAACTCCCGCCTCAGGGGTGAAAAATTCCGCCAGCATTACGCCAACCTCACCGAGCATTACATTAACGCTGGGCATTGTCCCCATGATGAATGTCCTGATTTAGTTAATGGCTTGATTCAGCAGTGGATGGAGCAATTGTAATTGGCTGTAATTGGCTGTAATTGGCTGTTCAATAAAAATAAACCAACAAAAAATCGGCTAAACCTATAACTGGTAGCCGATTTTTTGTGAGTGATTATTTCGAGTAGTTATTTACAGTTGATCAAACTATGAACGATGACTTTCCTCAGGGACGGGTTGCTTCAAATTAGATACATCTTGCGCTACAGACATTGGCAAACTAGAAGCGGTTGCAGTATTTTCTGCATTGCCATGACCGTGATGAGAATCCGATCCTTTACCAAACCAGTTTTTGGGTAACCGAATCCCCAAGAAAATGTCATACACAAAATGACCAAAATCAGGGAACTGCCAAATCCCCAAACTCTGGGGTGAACCGTTGGCATCTAACATGTGCTTCATTTGGTGGTAAGCAGTGCGGTAGTTATACCAAGGCACACTAGGCCAAAGGTGATGCACCAAATGGTAGTTTTGTCCCAACAGCAAGACATTCAAGATCCAGCTAGGATAAACCCGCGCATTTTTCCAGCGGGAACGGTCTTCAAAAGGACGATGGGGCAAATAGTCAAAAAATAACCCCAGCAAAAGTCCCATGATGGCGGTGGGTAACAGCCAGTAGTTCAGAATGTAATGCAAGAAACCAAACTCATAGCCTGCGATTAAAATCAAGACCACGATACTGCGGCTAATGCCCCATTCCCACAACTCAAAACCGCGCCACAGTCGCCGCTGAAAGAAAAATACTTCATGGTAAAAGAACCGCACCGCGATCAACCACAGGGGACCACCAGTGGAAACGTAATGATCGGGGTCATTGTCATGGTCATTAACATGGGCGTGGTGCTGCAAATGCACTCGCGTAAACACGGGGAACACAAACCCCTGCAACACTGCCGACACATGACCAATGGCAGCATTTACGACGCGGTTACGGTGGGCGACCCCGTGGGATGCATCATGAATTACTGTCCCTAGGACATAGAGCGAAACAAAATTGCACACAAACACAAACCAATGGGCCCAATTCCAAGCCCAATAGCCAGTCGTCGATACACCAGCCAGAATAATTGAGCTAACTAATAGGGCTAATGTGGGGTTGAAACCCTTTGGCGCACCCATTAAACCGATCGGAACAGTCAGGGCATTCCCCGTCTGCTGCATTGTTTCACTCCTTACCACGAAGCAACGATATTTTAATAAACGGACTTAACAAACGGACTTTAAATGATCTTGTAAATTGATCTTGTAAATCTTGTACGCAATGCGCAAAAGTTACTATGCTAAGCAGTGCTGCTCAGCAATAACGCTAATTAACGCATAAGCAAAGACCATTAGGCTATGGTCTATAGATGTAGATTTGGTACAGGTGAGGTCAGCCGAAATTTACCTGAATCACAAATCTAAATCATTTTTAGCTACGATGGCGCACAACTCCTGAATAATCAGTATACCGTGAATAATTACCTTTGTATTGCGTTTTGTAACATAATCCGCTGAATTTTTATAACAAAGCTTGCTTTTTCTGACATTGTGGCTATCAAACTGGTTTACCTAGAGAGACTACGTTAGGTGTCAGTCCTTAGAGCCATTTCTCTGTTCGTTACGTCAAAAGTCATCTATGTCTATGCCATCCCTACCCCAACCCGCAGAATCATTCCCAGACCAAAAGATTACGGTTTCGGCGTTTTATCAGTTTGCGGACTTGGCAGATTATCGCGATCTGCAACCACGACTTAAGGCAATCTGCGCGGACCACGGGATTAAAGGCACGATTTTATTGGCAGCGGAGGGAATCAATGGCACCATTGCCGGATTAGCGGTGGGGATTAATGCCTGTTTAGACTATTTGCGGCAAGATCCCCGCTTCCAGGGACTGATGGACAAACGCGCCTATTGTGACCAAATGCCATTTCAGCGACTGAAGGTAAGACTCAAAAAAGAGATCATCACCATTGGCGCTGGGAAAATTCCCCCTAATGCGCCGGTAGGTCAATATGTCAACCCCCAAGAGTGGAATGATTTGCTCCAAGATCCAGAGGTATTGGTCCTAGACACTCGCAACGATTATGAGGTGGCGTTGGGGACGTTTCAGCAGGCAGTTAATCCTAATTTGACGGCTTTCGGCGAATTTCCTGATTATGTCCAGAAAAATCTCGATCCCCAGAAGCATTCTAAGGTGGCAATGTTTTGTACGGGGGGGATTCGGTGCGAGAAAGCCAGTGCTTATATGTTGAGTCAGGGTTTTAGTGAGGTTTACCACTTGCATGGAGGCATCTTGAAATATTTGGAAGAAGTGCCGCCGGAGCAAACCCTTTGGCAAGGGAAGTGTTTTGTGTTTGATGAACGGGTGGGGGTGGATCATCATTCCTATGGGTACGGGTCCGAGTCATCAAGTAATAGAGATTTATAGGATAAGACCCTCACCTTGCCCCTCTCCCAAAGCAGAAGAAGACATAAGAGACAGTTATCTAACTCCTATCTAACTCCTCTTCGCCCTACTTGGGAGAAGGGACTGGGGGATGAGGGTAATCTCTTCACTAGAAATAACGTTAAGTTGGCTGAGGGAAGTCGAAGCCTGCTCTACCAATCATTTTGATAAACTATATTCCTTCTAAAACTCCGCATTTTGCGGGAATCTCGGGAACGGAATCACATCGCGAATATTGCCCATTCCCGTCATGAACTGAACTAATCGCTCAAAGCCTAAGCCAAACCCAGCATGGGGGACAGTACCGTAACGGCGCAGATCCAGATACCACCAATAATCTTCAGGATTGAGTCCCATAGCACGAATGCGGGCTTCTAGAACTTCAAGCCGTTCTTCCCGTTGGGACCCGCCGATGATTTCCCCAACCCCAGGGGCAAGAATATCCATCGCTCGGACGGTTTGCCGTTCTGGAGTATCGCCATCTTTCAAGCGCATATAAAAAGCCTTGATGCCCACAGGATAATCCATCACAATCACAGGTTTTTGGAAGTATTCTTCCGCTAAAAACCGCTCGTGTTCTGATTGCAAATCCACGCCCCAAGATACCGGATAGGTAAAGGTTTTTTGTCCGCTGGCGATGGCTTGTTCCAGAATTGTAATCGCTTCGGTGTAACTAATCCGTGCGAAAGGTTCATCAATGATTTTACGAGCATTAATGATCACTTGATCATTGATGTGCTTCTCAAAAAATGCCATGTCTTCCGGCAGTTTCTCTAAAACAGTGCGGAAGACATATTTTAAAAACTCTTCTGCTAATTCCGCATCACCTTCTAAATCACAGAATGCCATTTCTGGTTCAATCATCCAAAATTCTGCCAGATGTCGCGAAGTATTGGAATTTTCGGCGCGGAACGTGGGACCAAATGTATAAACATTACTGAAGGCTGTCGCCATGACTTCTGCTTCTAATTGACCACTGACGGTTAAAAAAGCTGGCTTACCGAAAAAGTCTTGGCTGAAGTCTACAGTTTTTTGAGATTGTGCCAATTTGGGCAGATCTAAAGTCGTCACCGCAAACATTTCCCCCGCGCCTTCGCAATCACTGGCGGTAATAATGGGGGCATGGACCCACATAAAACCCCGCTCTTGGAAGAATTCATGGATCGCATGGGCACAGGCATTCCGCACCCGTAATACTGCCCCAAAGGTATTCGTGCGGGGGCGTAGATGGGCAATGGTACGGAGAAATTCCAGGCTGTGACGTTTCTTTTGTAGGGGATATGTGTCGGGATCGGCATTACCAAAAATAGTTAACTCAGTGGCAACCAGTTCAATAGTTTGTCCCTTACCTTGGGAAGCCACCAGTTGACCAGTCACCCGCACTGATGCCCCCGTGGTGATTTGCTTCCGAATTTGGTCATAGTCGGGGAAAGTCTCAGGTAAAACCACCTGTAAACCCTGTAAAGATGAACCATCATTCACCTCAATAAAAGAAACTCCTTTAGCTTCTCTTTTGGTACGAACCCAGCCTTGAACTAATACGACAGTATCGGAGGCAGTATCGGGCTGTCCATGACGTAATAGATCCAGAACGCGAGATGGTTGCATAGGTTTTTAGGGGGATTAAATTGCTGTGAGATCAAAAAGGTTAATTAGATGCAGTAGTTAATTTTAGCTTTTCTATCATCAACCGCAATAAGATAACCGCAACTGTTCAGTTTCATATCCATCCTTAAATATTTACCATCTGCTGCTTGATAAAGTTTCATTGATGAGGGTTTGACCTATGATGTACCTTAAGTTTGGTCCTGATATAATAACTGTAAGTCAGATATTGACGGTGACATCAAACTGAATGAGCCACTGTTAGTTAAATAAGTTGAAATTATTTTGAAATTGTTATCTATATTTAATAAGTCTTGATAAGTCTTGAATTAGGTGCAGTGCTATCTAATTAAGAACGGGTTTAGGGGAACTACACCGAGACGGGTCAAATTCAAAATTCAGTTGCAAAGTACCTCACAAAGTACCAACCGCAATAATCTAAACCAAAACATTTGCACGACTACTATGAAAACTTATTGGAACCGCCACAGGATCGTTGTACCCCATGCTGGGCTGAGTAGTGTGGTGGGGTTGATCTTGGGGGGAATGGTAAACCTAGGGATGGCTGCACCTGTTGCGGCAGTGGGTTTTACAGGAGATTATGACCAAAGTAACTGGGTTACAACATATGGAGGCTCTTTAGCTGGTGATAGCAGTGATGGCTCTCTTGATGCATCCCCTGCCCCCAGTTCTATGATCGTTGGCGGTCCGATTAATCAAACCAACGCGCCTAGTTATGTCACTTGGGCGATCACGATGCCTGGTTCAGGACTAGTTTATGGGGTTAGTTTTAGTTGGAGTTTTAGCAGTGAGGACACCATTGCCAATGACGATAAAGGCTACTATGTCATCAACAGCACCCCTGTATTACTAGCCTCTTGGAATGCTCAATTTGATGGCAACAATGCACCAATTCCTATAACGGGGACTAAAACCATCGTGTTAAATTCTGGTGATACATTAGGATTTCGGGTAGCAAGCAATCAAAACAGGGTTGAGAACGACCCAGATATTGACCAGCCAGGTTATTTAGCAATTAGTAATTTTGATGTACAAACTGCTATTCCTTTCGAGTTTGATCCTAGGGGCGGAATTATTTGTCTCAGTATTTTGGGGGGAATATATCAATGGCAGAAAACCTATCGACGATATCCCATGAGCTAATTCAGTTGTTTGAATTTAGTTATTTTGCGAAAACTCCGTTTCTAATATTTCAGGTGATACCAATACGCCATTTTCTATAACAGGAATTGATGTATCAGTTTCAGTCAAATCTTCAGTTTCTGAGTCTGGCTTAGCACTAACTAAATAAATACTCGTCAGAGTTAAAACTACACCCCACCACTGGACTACTGCCAGTTTTTCGCCCAAAAATAACCGACTGAATAACAAAGCAAATACTGGGGTGGAAAACGTCAGGGCACTGAGACTAGTTAAATTGCCTGATGATGCAAAGAAGAAAAACAAGCCATAAGCCAATGCACTACCCATCACCGTCATGTAGCCAATTCCTAGCCATCCGGTTAGATCGATAGTGTAGAGGTTTTGCGGATCTCTGCCCAAGGCGGCAAACAACAGCGGCAAACCACCTAAAATCATGTGCCATCCCGTTGCCACCAAAGGATCGGCGTATCGCACCACGGGACGAATTAAAATCGTGCCCAAAGCCATTGATAACGCTGCCCCTAGCATCAGCCATTCCCCCATCGTAAACAAACCTGCATCCCACAGCGCCGACCAGTTGCCTGCTAATACATCGGTCCAGAGATCATGGGGCACACCAATCAAAATAATTCCTGATAGCCCTACCACTAGCCCCACCACTGCGGACAGGGAAATTCTTTCCTGATAAAACAACGCCGCAAACACAGCCACCGCCAAGGGTTGGGAGTCAATCAACAAAGAGCCTAAACCTGCTCCAGTGCGTTCCAAGCCTAGAGCCAGAAAGCCCTGAAATAAAGTGCCATCCACCAGCGCAAACAATAAAACCCATAGCCAGCCCTGGAATGATATTTGCCAAGGGCGTTTTTGCCAACCCGCCACCACCAGCAGCAACAAACCAGCCGGCAGCAACCGTAAACCCGCCATCAACAGGGGACTCATCTGCGGCAAAATGCCCTTCATCACTACCATTGCCGTGCCCCACAGGAAAAACGGCAAAATAACTAACGGAGACCGGCGAGTAAATAAAGCAGGCATAGAAGAAGCCATAGGTTAGCTGCGCTGTAGGTTATGCATAGGTTAACAATTTGATCCAAAACTTCACAACCCCCTAAGGACAGCAGCCCCCAAAAAATATTCAATTGTCATTCAGTGGGATAGTGTCTGTCGGCGGTACTCCCTATAGAACCCATTTGATATCTTAGGAAGGTTTAGCAAGACGCTTAAGCATAAGCCTAATAAAGCAAAGCTTGAGTCTAGCATTAGCATTGTCTAAAGTTCTGTCAAAGTTCTTAACCAGACTTTTGCATCTCTCAA
>JBIKNH010000244.1:0-5862 GCA_044358815.1 Pseudanabaenaceae cyanobacterium
GATGAGGTAGGGCTAGACAGTGCTACGGGACGAACTCAGCATCCTGCCCTATTTAGCACCACCGAGATACAAGCCTCCCGAGAATGAAACCACCCTGCTCTCACCTTTTGGGAGAGGGGCTAGGGGTGAGGGGCTTTTAACCTTCTATGTAACACCAGTTAATTGCAGAACCCTTTGTTATAGAAATCTTTTCGTTCCTCAATTCCTAACGCTATGAATGATGGCTCGCTAGTTCCAGATTATAGTTCCGATCAGTTCCCATCTAATCGGTTTACCTATGAAGATGATGATCCATCCCCTAATGGTTCAGCGCGGCGGTTTTTATGGCGGGCATTACTTTTAGGATTACTCCTGATGCCCGTACAGACCCTACTCTGTATCTTACCAATTCTCATGGCGTTATTAGGGGGCTGGGTCAAAGATTGGCGTGTCATTAGTTCTAATTGGACCCTTAAGGCTTGGGGTATCATCAGTCTAACCCTATTGATCACCGTTCCCTTTGCCCTCGAACCTTGGTCAGCTTTCTGGGGTTTAATGAACTTCTATCCGTTCTTTTTGTGGTTTGGTTCTAGTCAATGGCTGGTGCGTCGTCCGCAGCAATTGCGCACCATTGGCGAATGTCTAGCAGTTTCCATAATTCCGGTGATGATTTTAGGTATAGGGCAAATGTTTTGGGGCTGGACTAAACAGGTGCATTTAGTGTTCCCTGGTTTTACGTTCGGTTTTCCCGAAAATCTCGACCGCATGACCGCCACATTCATGCACGCCAATCTCTTTGCTAATTATTTAGCTGTCACATTCACATTTACCCTATCCCTCTGGATTGAAGCCGGAAACCAGTTGCGGTATCGTTGGCGAACATTGTCAACTAGAGCGGAACTTTGGCAAGACCTGCAACAAAATCACTGGTTCTATCGCTGGCTTGGTTTAAGCGGTTCCCTAGCACTGCATGTTATTTGTCTGGTGATGGCAAATTCCCGTAATGGCTGGGCAGCAGCGGCTTTGGTAGTTTTAGGCTTTGCGGTATATTGCGGTTGGCGGTGGTTGATTGCCTTCGGATTAGGCATCATCGCCACAACCTACGGTGCAGCTTTTGCATCCGATCCACTGCGGACAGTATGCCGTTGGGTAATTCCGCGATTTGTTTGGGCACGACTCAATGACGAACTCTATCCTGACCGTCCCCAAAAGGAACTCCGCACCGCCCAATGGCAGTTTGTTTGGGAAATGGTACAGCGGAAACCCCTGACCGGCTGGGGGATGCAAAGCTTTGGGGATCTATACTATGCCTACAGCCAAATTCGCCTCAACCACCCCCATAACCTATTCTTCCTATTGGCATTTTCTACGGGTTTAATCAATGCCTGCCTATTTGTGGGTTTAGTGGGTATCTTGATGGGGCGTTCCGTTTATGTACTGGTAAAACGTTGGCTTGCACCACTGGAAAGACAATGGTTATTTACCACGATCATGGCTTTTATATGTTGCATCGTGTTTCACATCACCGATAGCTCTATGTTCGACCCCCGCCTCAACTGTTTAGGTTGGTTATTACTAGGCAGTTTATCGGGGGTGACTGAACAAATACTCAACTATCACAAACAGAGTCAAATACTAAATGATTAACAAAAAAATAGTTAATATTTATATTTCCTAGGTTCTCTTGGGGTTAAGGATTAATCTCGTTAATCGCCCGATCCGTACTCCGTACCTTAAAGTCTTTCGGAGCCGGAGCCAAGCCTAACATCTTCCGAAGTTCCGCATCAACGGTTTCAAAAGGCATTAAACCTTCTTGATCAAAGACCACCTCGCCAGCCGCATTGACTAGAACCGTTTGGGGCACAGTGCCACGGTACAACTGCGCTTCTGGGCTGGGTTCAGCTTCATTCAGCATAATGCTATCCACCGCCACCGGAATTAAACTGATTGCCTTACTATACAAACCTTGGGTATAGTTCAGAATTGGTGAAAATCGCTTACAGTCGGCGCTGTCATCAATGTAATAAACCACCATCGCCGGTCTACCAATAGCCAACGACTGCTCAATGGTCATTCGAGGGGGCACAATGGAACCATTGCCACCATAGAGGGCGTAAATATTACCATCATAGGCATCGTCATTCAGGGTAGCGTAGACAGGTTGCTGGAATCCAAACCCTAATACCAGAGCAAACGCCACCAATGAACTTACAAACAAAGTCAGCCCTCTAGCATGGTGCCGTTGCAAATACCGACGTATTGGCATAGTAAGGTATTGGTCCAAAAATCTTAAAAATGCCATTCTTAAATCCTGTGTCATGAATCTTAGTTTTCAGTTTGTAATTTTTAGTTTGATGTTCAGGCTAACAGTTGTATTGATTGTATGGCTTCTGCGCCCCATCAAGCTGATTCATAGCAAATTTTCACCCACTCCCCCGTCAGTAATATTAATTTCCCGAAATCATATCCCATAAAAATAAGGTCTCTAATTACCTTAGAACATTAGAGACCTCATACATACCTATAAAGTTTTATGCCCCCTCGACTAGCTCCTATCTGGAAACATCACCAAAGCCGTGGGCGCGAATTAAATCAAAGAACTCTTTTTTCATTGAAGAGTCAGTGCGGAATGCCCCGCGAACGATGGAGTTAACCATTTTCGTATTGGGTTCTTTGACCCCGCGCCAACTCATACACATGTGCTGAGCGCGAATCACAAATGCCAAACCCTTGGGCTGAATTAGCTTTTCGATAATATCTGCCACCATCACCGCCGCCTCTTCTTGGATGTGGGGACGACTCATCACCCAATCTACGATGCGGTTAAACTTGGAAATCCCAATAACCCGCTCACTGGGCAAAATACCAATCCAAGCCTCACCGACGATAGGTACAAAATGGTGCGAGCAAGCCGAACGGATCGTGATCGGACCTAAGGTATAAATTTCGTCTAGTTCCTTGGCGTTGGGGAAGTCCGTCACCTTGGGCATGGGATGATAACGCCCCTTAAACACTTCATCAACGTACATCTTCGCAACGCGATGGGGAGTTTCTTTAGTATTGTGGTCATTGGCTCTATCAATGACCAAAGAGTCAAAGAGACTTTCTAGCTTACCCTCAATTTCACGCTTCAGTTCTTCCCGTTCCTCTGGACTGATGTGATGGGCGATGGAGTCATTAGCAAAGAAAGGATCACCAGCAGCGACCAAACGCTCACGAATTACTTGTGAAATCAGTTTTTTGGTGGGCAAGGCTTCGATGGTCTTAGCTTGGTTGCCATTACCGTTAGGATGAAACTTGGGATCGTAGTCAGAGGGAGTAGGGACAGAACGAGGGATGCTAATCGTCATGATATCTAGACTAGATAGGAATAAATGGGAAGCAAAGAATTTGACTATGGACAAACGCAACCGCAATGACCATCATCAGAAACTTATTCAGCCTGTCGGAAAATCGCGGCGTTACTAACTGGCTTTACTAGATGGGTTTTACCAATTAGGGGTAATCAACTGGGGTTACTAACTACTGCTCAGCAACTTTCGGATAGCTGACTTCTGGAGCTAATGATTAGAGCCAATTAATCTATAACTAATTAAATAACTAATTAAGCTGATGCCCTTGCCTTTGGCTACCACAATGATCTTGACTGATGATGGGACTTGTAGCGTCTATCATCGGGGTGAAATCCACCGTAAGCACCTGTGAGACCATCAGTACAAGCATCATAAATTTGCTATGGATTGAGTTAGATTTAGTCTGGTTGCAGCTAAATTTTAGCCATCAAAATATTACTGATTTTTTGTGATCTCGATTCTTTGTGACCCAATGAAATCAAATTGAAATCACTTGCAAATCACTTTATGGATCACTTATAAATCTCTCGGCACAGTTGCGCCAGCCATGGATCAACCTAAACATAACCTAAACACAACCTGAACATTATGATGTGGTGTGTTATGTGGTGTCATATATTGTCGTGGGTGGTACTGGTGACATACCACTGGTGATTAGGAGATAGGCAGAGGTGGTTACGGGTTTTGACAGGGTTTTAGCAGATAAAAAATACCTAAAACACATTCAAAACATGCCTAAAACACGTCTAAAATCACATCAGTAAAATTAGACGAAAAACACTCCTACCCAAAACTATTTGGAGCTAATCCAATAATTTCAAGAAAAAATTTGAGATAAATTTCTTCTATGTCGTCTCAAACCCCACTGTATATCATACCTTTTACCGCCATGAATTACAGCATAATGGATCACATTTCCTTAATATTTGTTTGGAGGTCTGTTTGGAGATCTGTTTTGAGGCGTAACTCCCAAGCTATAACGAAACTAAATTTTCGGTTATGTTGCTTATACCCGATGATGCCCCCCGATCTATCATGGCTTAGCCAGATGGTGCGGCTATGATTTCAACTGAGCCATTAAAAGTTCTGGTTGCCAATAGGCTTTAATAGTTTGAATTTTGCCCGCTGCATCCATTTCAAATAGGTCGAAACCGTCAAACTTAACTGGCTTCCCCGCTGCACTAGTTCCCACGGCACTCCATTTCACAATCACTTCTTTGAGATCTGCTGTGATTTCCATGTGGTCTGGGTTAATGGTTAGCTGACTCATGGCGTTACCAATACCAAGGAAGAATTCCCGCGCCGCAGCTATTCCTGAAGTCGGTTGTGCAACACCAACAGGATCGTAACTGGTAACGTTTTCGTTCAGTTGGGCTAAGTATTGGTCAACCTTGTACCCTGAAAAAGAATCAAAATAATTGGTAATAGTAAGATTGATATCTGATTTGGTAAGAGCCATAGATTTAGAGGTTAAAAGCTGTCTGAAATATCACAAGTACCACAAATATCAGAATGCATGGCGATGGTTTGCCATTGAATTGTGCTATTGGATTAAACGACGCACAGCCCCGACGTTTTCCTGACAGGCAGAACGCTGAAGCTGTGGTGGTATTGGCTGACGGTTGACTAAACGGTTGACTAAATTTCAGTCCAGTTAAGCCGCTGCTATAAACCGGAACATTGCACCACTAGGCGTTATCGTAACTTACATCAACTATGGCAAGCTCTTGTTTGTCACCAGCAAAGGGATTGTCAGGGGTTAGAAATAGCATACAGTGACATTCTTTGCGCTCACGCATCGGCACACAGGGGCAGTTCCAATAGCTGTCTCTAACTTCTGCTTCTTTGTCTTCGTAGTAGCGACAGGGACACAGGGGAGAACCTAAATCTTCTTTATGCTTGGCCAGACCTTCAATAACCACATTCGTTACGCTTGGATCGGCGCAAAAATAGGTGTTAGTCCGCTTGGCGTAAACTTCAGCAAATTTACGCATTGCCTCGAAATTTTTCAGAGAGGCTTTATTGGTCCCGCGAGGCGACTCTGGCTCTAAGGTCATACCCTAATAAATCCTTAAGTTTTTGATAACAGCTAAAGAATACCTATAGCACAAAACGGGTTACCTTATTTTTTACCTCAGGGTTGTTTAGGTCAGTGGGAGTTACCTTGATCCTAGTCATGGTTAGACTGGGTTCTCTTTGGTACAATACCCATGACTGCTTTAAGTCACGACTTAATCCGGTGCGCCAGATGTTTTTCAAGGATGTTCCCTAGGGTTTTCTTTGGCAATGAGATAGAGAAAAAGTCATAGCTAAAGACCAAATTCAAAAACAAATCCACAATTCAATCAAAATTCACTCGAAATTCAATCAAAATCAAACTTAAGGTCTTGTTGTAGGTCATTTAGGGACAATGCTGAAAAAACGTGTACTTTCTGGGGTGCAACCCACTGGCAATCTTCATATTGGTAATTATCTTGGCTCAATCCGTAACTGGGTGCTGACCCAAGAGGATTATGATAGTTACTTTTGC
>JBIKNH010000245.1:0-5854 GCA_044358815.1 Pseudanabaenaceae cyanobacterium
TTCAGCATTTAGTAACGGATCTACAAGCCCATAGCTCCCAAAAGGTCAACCCAAAAGTAACCCCAAACCCTGGAATAGCGACCCATGGAGCGGGACAAAATATTGACTCTAAATCTGGTAAACGGACATTGGCTCCGGCACTGGTGCGAATGCATGGGCACTTACAGCGGCTCAAAGAAAACTCCACGGGGGTGAGTTATGTCTTGACCATCGAAGATCTGAGTCCAGTATTGGAGACCCAACGGGAACTGAGCCATATTCCCCAAGATGAGCTATTTCGGCTGATTACTGAGAATGTGGCGGATCTGATTGCGGTAATTGATAATCAGGGTTACCGGATCTATAACAATCCCGCCTATTCACGGATTCTCGGCTACAGTCCCGACGAACTCAAAGGCACTTGGGCTTATGACAAAATCCACCCTGATGATCAAGAAAAGGTGGTGGCAGCGGCTCAGGATGCCATGGAAACTGGCGTGGGCAAGGTTTTAGAATATCGAATGCAGTGTAAAGATGGCTCATGGCGGATTTTAGAGTCATCGGGGACAGTTATTTTTGACAGTAATGGGCAAGTCTTAAGCACGGTGATCGTTGCCCATGACATTACCGAGCGCAAACGTGCCGAAGAAGCCCTACAGCAAAGTACTACCCGCCTCCGTCGTCAACAGCAAACCCTTTTGGAACTAACCAAACAGCGGACGATTTTGCAGGATGACATGCGGACTATGGTGCGGATCACCCTGGAAAATGTAGCGCGAACTCTGGATTTAGAGCGGATTAGTATTTGGTTATATCGCCGCAATCGCACCCGCATCAGTTGTCTGGATCTATACCTCGTTAATAGCCATCAACATACCTGTGGTACGGAACTCTGGCGGGATGATCTCCTCAGTCGCGGCGATGTGGAAGGAATCCGTTCTCTAGATGACATTGTGAATAACGATGCCCTAGAGAATTTGTTACAAACTTGGCTCAAACAAAACCATGACCAAATATCCGGTGATGTGTGTGAAGATTTGCCCCTAGTGCCAGGTTATAGCCTGCCCCACGGTAAATGCAGTAGTTTAATGCTGGCTTCTCGGTTGGATATTCCCCTCAGGTTCGCGGGGGAAAAAGTGGGAGTCGTGATCTATGAACGCCATGATCCCCATAATCCCTATGCTATCGAAGAACAAAATTTTGCCCATTCCATCGCGGATATCTTGTCCTTGAGTCTGGAACAGTGGGAACGTCGCCGTACCGAACAAGAACTTCAGCGATCCCAAGAACGTTTCAAGGAACTAGTACGGCGAGAAGAAATGCTCAATCGTCGCCTGACAAGCCAGATTCGGGATTCTTTGGATTTAGACACTACCCTGTCAACGGCAGTCCATGAAATTTGTGATTTGCTGAGTATTGATCTGTGTAATTTTTTCTGGCATCAGCCCGATGAAACCATACCCACATTTAATCTGGTGCATCAGGCAATGGGTCCACGGTTGTCCCCCACATTGGTAGCCCATACCAAAGGCTATCCCCTAAATGATATGCCCCAACTGGGACAGCGACTGCTACAACAGGAAGTAATCACCACCAGTGAAGTCCGGAAAGATACCACCTTAGCCCCCCAAACCCGCACTGTCTTGATGACCTTTGGGTTTACTGCCCAATTATTGCTACCTATCAAAACTCGTTCCGGTAAGCTGGGGGTGATTGTGGCTGCCCATTGCAGTGGTCCCCGTCAGTGGAACGAAGAAGAGATTGAACTGGTAGAGTCCGTAGCGGATCAGTTAGCCATTGCCATTGATCAGGCAGAATTATTTCAAAGTACCCAACGCAGTGCGGCTTCTGCCTATGCCCAAGCCCTGCAACTAGAAACAGCCCTCGCCGATCTGCAAAAAACCCAGACCCAGTTAATCCAAACCGAAAAAATGTCTAGTTTGGGGCAATTGGTGGCGGGGGTTGCCCATGAAATCAATAATCCAGTAAATTTTATTCACGGGAACCTGAATCATGCGGGGCGTTCGATTCAGGACTTGGTGGATGTGATCAACCTCTATCACAAGCACTATCCCCAACCTGACAGCGAAATTCAGAAATATTTAGAAGAGATGGATTTCGCATTTTTGGGGGAGGATTTGCCTAAGTTAATTAACTCAATGAAAATCGGGGCAGAGCGGATTCGTCAAATCGTCCTGTCTCTACGAAATTTCTCGCGGGTTGATCAAGAGGGCAAAAAACCCTGTAACGTCCATGAGGGCATTGACAACACTTTACTGATTTTGCAAAATCGGCTCAAACCCTACGGCGACTACACTGGCATTGAGGTTAAACGTAACTATGGCGATTTGCCGTTGGTGTATGCCTACGCTGGGCAACTGAATCAAGTCTTTATGAATATTTTGTCCAATGCCGTTGATGCCATTGAAGATCAACTGCAACATGATAAAAACCAACCCAACAAAAATAGTCCAAATAGTCCAAATGGTGATAGAGAACCAGCCATCATCACTATTACCACCTATACCTATCCTGAACAGAATCTGGTGCTGATTGAGATTGGTGATAATGGTCCAGGTGTACCGTCAGAAATTCACAATCGTTTATTTGATCCATTTTTCACCACTAAACCCGTAGGGCGGGGAACAGGTTTGGGGTTATCGATCAGTTATCAAATCATTGTGGAGAAACATCACGGTAAACTAGAGTGTATCTCTGAACACGGTCACGGCACGATATTTCGCATTGAATTGCCTATAGGTGAACCCATAAACAGTAATTAGTCCAGAATTAGTCCAGTATTTAGTCAGGCAGTTAATCACTCAATCAATCACTCAATCACTTGGTTAATTAATCACTTGGCTGCTGTTATGGGTCGGCACACCCGAAACACCTAAAATATCCGTCACACTGAATATCCGTTTCTGCAATACGTCAATGCTGGTGCGCTGCTTCCTATGGCTCTGACCCCCTACAACAAAAAAGATAATCCCTTGAGTAAAGCATGGCAGTGGCTGGGCAAAACTCCTCAGCGGGCAATCGAGAAAGCTTATCAAGCTGCCCAAGGCATTAAACGTATTGAGGATCAGTTTTTCGACGGTGCGCCGATTACTGACACGGGGGCATATCAAGGTACATCAGCCAGTGTATTTCTGATCCAATTGCAGAAATACTTGCGGGTAATTGATGTGCAATTGGCTGCCTATCGCGTCAGTGCTACTTTGCCCACTCTGTTGCCACAGGGTAACTTAACCGCTGATGATGCGGGTATTTCGCCAGAGATGCTGGAGTTTGCCGAAAAACTCAAGTTTATTGATACGGTGGTGCTGCGTTATCGGGGGGATGCTGTCGATAACAATCCGGCGGGAGTACCTAGTACGTCAGAAACTAGTAGTTCCGTTGTGCCTCTCGATCCTGCCGGAGAACTCCTTGATCCTGATGTTGACAATAGGCGCAATTTACCGAGGATGATCAATGAGGTCAGTAAGAGCGCTAATGTCCGGCGGCAAAAGGGGAATGTTCAGCGGCGGATTTTGCCTGGTTCGTTTTTTAATGCCTTTGACTACATCAAGAACAATATTGGTAATCCTGACAATGTCTATGAACAGGATGTCATCAGTGAAATGCGCGAAATGCGTCGCCGCACTAATAATGCTTTGAAGTATTTGGTCTTGATCATTGTGGTGGTGGTGTGTACCCAGTTGATCAGTAAGAATTTCATCTATGGTCCGGTGATTAATCGTTTGGCTGACTCGGAAAAACTAGAACAACGGTTTAGCCCTAGTTTGGAAGAAAAAGCTCTGCGCTCTTTTCGGGATGCTAAAGAACGTCTGGAATTAGAGCGGTTACTGATGACCATTGCCCCCACCATCGAAGAAAAAGCCGGAGAAACCAAGTCGGCTGAAAAGGAACCAGTCAAAGAATCTGAAAAATCTTCCGAGAAAGCAACGGAAAAGCCCACCGAAAAAACTGAGGCAAAAAAATCAGAGCCAAATTCTTCCCATGAAGTGGCAAAGCCTGAAACTAAACCTGAGCCGAAAAATGAACCAAAATCCGAGGGTAAAGCCGAAGCTAACGCCAAACCCTCCGCCAAAGAAATCGAAGAAATCTTTGAGGCTAAACTTCAGCAAGAAACCATCAAAATCCTGCGGCGTTACAACGAAGAAAGCATTGACGGTGTAAAGAATCTCCTCGCTGATATTACTGCCACCTTTGCCGCCTATGTAATGATTATTACCGGACAGCGCCAACTCAGGGACCTCAAAGCCTTCATTGATGAAGTTTTATTTAACCTCAATGACAATGCCAAGGCGTTTTTGATTATCGTTTCTACGGACACGTTTGTGGGGTTCCACTCTAGCGAAGGTTGGGACGCGCTGATCACCGTGTTATTTGATCACTTTGGTTTGCCAGAAAACAAAATCCTCACCATGACGTTTATTTCTACCGTACCGGTGTTTTTAGATGGCTTGTTTAAATTCTGGATTTTCCAATACTTGAGCCAAGCCTCCCCAGCCACTGCCACGATTTACCGCGAAATGAACGAGTAAATCAACAGCAAATCATGGGTAAATTACTCTAAAAATCTCCTTGATTGGGTCTTGCATCGCAAACAAATTGTGATATATTGATCAGGCTAATCACTGGTGGCTAAGTTGACTCAATTAAGTCTAAGTGCTTACGGTGATGGCATTACGGCATAGGATCTGTAAATAGAGTCTGTAAAAAGAGCCTGTCAAAAGATCTATGGAAACTCCGTAAGCCCTGCGGTCATGGTGGAATTGGTAGACACGCTATCTTGAGGGGGTAGTGACTCACGTCGTGAGAGTTCGAGTCTCTCTGACCGCATCTTAAAAGGAACCTATCCTAAATAAATTCCTAGATTTTTAAAGGGTGATTGCAAATTCAGGCGATCGCCCTTTATTTTGTCTTGTTATCTTTCATTTTGTTTGAATACCCCCGCAAGCCAAAACCTTTAGACCCAGTTGCCTAGAATAATCATCGTGCTGTACACATGGAAAGCATGATCCCAAAAACTCGGTTGCAGTCGCGCCAAATTCAGATGGGGATGAATCAGTTCCAAGAGTTCTTCATATACCAGCAGTTGCTCGCCAAATACTGGCAGACTGTCAATGGTGGGTAAATTAGGTATTGCTTGACGCACTAGACTATCTAACGCTGCCCATCGCTCCTGTACCGTCGGCGGAATGTGGGGCAAAGCCTGTTTAATGGGTAACTTTACCCCTTGGTCAAATTCATAGCCGTTGTCGTGAATGCGGATAATGTAGTCAGGACTATTCGCACTTGCACTATTCGGATGATCTGGCATTAATTGAGCCTGAGAGACAGTACCAGATCCCCTGACATGAAAATCACACACCCGCACGCGATCTAAAATCTGTTGCTTCCGAATAATTTGTAATTTGCCATTAAAATCTAAAACTTGTCCGAAAGTTGGTAATGTACCTAAAACCCGCCGCAGGATTTGCGATGGGGTAACGGTGATCTCTGGAGCGGGAGAGTCGGGGGTACAAATTCCCGTGAATTGCGTCGGGCTGATCTGCTGAAAATATTGGACGTTATACACGGGCACAGCAGCAACAGCGGTCAAACTCGTTGCAGCACAGGGGATTCCACAGGCTGTCATTTCTTCGGCATAGGCTTGCATTTCGGCATACTTGCCAGCCCGTAAAATCTTCGGTGTGCGGGCTGCGAGTTGGTAACGGGCAGTATAAGCATCAAGGTTAAACATGCGGGCATATTTAGCCGCCGCTGCCTGTCGTTGTGCTTCATCTAGGGGAAACAAAACCAGAAAACCGCGCCCTTGATCCTGTGAAGCAATGGCAGTGGCTCGGTTTTGGTGGGCGTTGTGGCG
>JBIKNH010000064.1:0-19631 GCA_044358815.1 Pseudanabaenaceae cyanobacterium
CCTTTTTAGTTTTTACTTCCCCCAGTCGGGGACTTTGATTGAATTTTCCTCACCTAACTTTGAACTAAGGTAGTAAAGATCATGAACAAGTTGCTAGTAATCGCTTTGACTTCATTGGGTGTAGGCATGATCGCCGAGCAAGCCCAAGCGCAGGCAACATGGACCATGTGGAGTTCAACTACTCGTTCTGGCGCTGAATATGGAAGTTATTCGATTGAAGGAACGATGAACAGTAGTATCAACGGTGTTCCACAGCCGACCGTTACAAAGAAAGAAAGTAACTCGTTTTTGAATCTCTATCCGACAACTACCACTTCTACAACTACTACCTTCCACAATGGAACAACTACCACCTCTCAAAATACTACCTTCCCAAATGGATATGTGAATAGTGGCAATCAACAGATCGTTGTCCCTAAACTCAACTACAATTCACCAACATTTCCTGTAATGCCGAGCATCCCCAGTCTTCCTAACTTTAACTTAAACGGAACTAATTTGCGGCGTTGATCGAGAGGTCATAACAGGAGATATTTAAAATACCCGACTAGCCTGATGTTCCTGCTGGTTGGGTATTTTGATAGGTGGCAACCGAAGACAAGGTAAAAGTAGAAAGTAAAAAGTTTTTGTTAAGTAAAGATTTTTAGCTAATGGGAACAGCTATCTACATTTTTTTGCCTTTTTCCTTTATAATTTTTACTTCCCCTAGGAACATTGACCACTATGGCAACCTCTGACACTGCCTGTTCAATCTACCCCTACTTCCAGGTTCCCGAAGCGAACCTTCCCAAATTTCGGGAATTGTGTGATCGATTCGTCACCAAAACCCGCACTGAACCGAACTGTTTATACTACGGCTTTAGCTTCAATGGTTTAGAAGTCCACTGCCGCGAAGCCTACACCGACGCAGACGCACTATTATTCCACCTGGAAAACGTCGGTGATCTTCTCCAAGAAGCCCTCACCATAGCCGCACTGACCCGCCTCGAAATTCACGGATGTGAAAGCGAACTTGCCAAACTGAAAGAACCACTCAAACACCTAGATATTCAATATTTTGTGCTGCAATACGGCTTCCGTAATTAAGTATTACTCGATAAATCCTTATTCCCATCCCACCTTTTGGGAGAGGGGCTTAGGGGTGAGGGTTTTGTAAACTGCGATATAACACCACTCAGCAACTTAAAAAACGCTTTTGAAAATAGAGTTATACTTTACCTAAAACAAGTTTACCTAAAGCAAAATCTCAAACCAATGGGTTAACAGCGATGACTCACCAAACCCAAGAGCAGACCGTATGCCATCGTGATCTCTATGAAAAAGACTTCTATCTATGGCTTGACCAGGCTGCCCATTTATTGCGTCACCGGAATCTAAATGAGCTAGACCTAGAAAATCTGATTGAAGAAATTGAAAGCATGGGTAGAAGTGAAAAAAGAACCATTAACAGTAATTTGCGAATTCTACTAATGCACCTGCTCAAGTATAAATATCAACCTGAAAAGCGCTCAAATAGCTGGCGATATACGATCATAGAGCATCGCCAACGCCTTCAGGAATCTTTGCAAGATAGCCCTAGCCTAAATCGTCACTTTGCCACTGAGTTTAATGATTGTTATACCGCAGCAAAGAAACTTGCCGCCACTGAAACCGGTATGCCCATCGATACCTTTCCCATCACATCGCCTTTCACCACATCTCAAGTTTTAGATCAAGAGTATTTACCTGAGTGAAAAGGGTCTTGATGCAACAAAAAACCTCCTCAAACCATTCCTAGTTAAAACCTAAGAACCAATTTCAGGAGGTAATTCAGTTATTCGTTTATTTGTTGAGTTACTAATTGAGTTACTAACTGAGTAATTAATTAAGCAATTAATTAAGTGATTAATTGAGCGATCCATCTACATACTGCACCAGCCAAAGCCAATGCATCCTGACAACTTCACCTCACTTCCATAGCCGACACAGCACAAAAACCAACTAGAGAAAAGAACTTCTCAAATTGCTTCTAACTGCCGCCACGGACCTCATGGGGCTGAATTACCCCATACCCCCCGTGATTACGTTCATAGACCACGTTGATTTCCCCCGTGGTGCTATTACGGAACACATAGAAGTCATGATCCACTAACTCCAACTGCTCCAGAGCTTCATCTATACTCATGGGCTGCATCTGAAAATACTTATTACGCACCACCTGACTAGGCAGTTCGGGAATCCGATTTTGATTCGGTACAGGTAAAGGAGGTTGCTCCACCACAGCAATACTGGTTTTAGCAGCCGCACGTTCCATCTTCCGTTCCTTAAATTTGCGAAGCTTCCGCGCAATCTTGTCTGCCACCAAATCAATACTGGCATAGAGATTTTCGCTCTTCTCTTCAGCCCGAATCACTGCACCATTCGCATAGACCGTTACTTCTGCCGACTGCCGTGAAGCAATGCGGGGATTACGGGCTACCGACAAATGGACATCCACCTCAGTGGTCAACGCCTGAAAATGGCTCACAGCTTTATCAATCTTCTGTTGCACATATTCATGGATCGCTTCAGTGACTTCGATATTCTTGCCCTGAATTACAAGTTTCATAGAGTAACCTCGCTTGCGATTTGTCAATTAGCCCCCGAAGTAGATGCGCTTGCTGCAAGTCCACCTCCCTGCGCTTTCATGAGCTAATTGAACTATAAATTCACCTTAACACTTTGCTGCATCACCGCCTTAGGTTGCACGTACTTCTTAACATCATCTTAAAGTCTTGTTAAGAATCTATAGCAATGTCATGACAAGCATAATTTGGCATCTTTGCCCCAGGTTTTTAGTGTAAATATTGCCATGAATATTGTCATGAATACTGCCACGAAAATTGCCATGAAAAACACTTTGAGTATTTATGCTAATTGCCGATTCTAAAAATATTTCTCTCAAAATAAAAGAACGGCTTACCAGATTAGGGCAATTGGAGATTCTAATCTAAGGTGCTGCTTTTATAGGAACTCCGCACCAAAGGACCGGAACGCACCTGAATGAATCCTAATTCTTTGGCAATGGTTCCGAGTTCGTCAAATTCTTCGGGTAACCAATATTTAACCACTGGTAAATGCTCCAGAGACGGGCGCAGATATTGCCCAATCGTCAGCGAACGACAGCCCACAGCATATAAATCCTTCATTGTGGTAATTAGCTCGTCCTTGGTTTCGCCATGCCCCACCATCAACCCTGACTTGGTTAAAATCTCTGGATTTAGTTCCCGCACCGCTGCCAACACCCCTAAAGAGCGATCATACTTTGCACCGCGTCGCACCCTACCCTGCAACCGCGCCACCGTTTCAATATTGTGGTTATAGCAAACCGGACCCGCCGCCACCACCGTTGCAATGCAATCGAGATCACCCCGAAAATCCGGCGTTAAGACCTCAATCCGAATCTGGGGCGATACCGCTTGCACTGCTGCCATTGTTGCCGCAAACCACCCCGCCCCTTGATCTGGCAAATCATCCCGCGCCACCGAGGTTAAAACCACATACTCCAGCCCCAACAAACTGACGGACTCGGCGATTTTTTGCGGTTCATCGGCATCCAGGGGCATCGGTGCATGACCTTTGTCAACTTGACAGAACCCACAGGCACGGGTGCAAGTCGGTCCCATCAGCAAGAAAGTCGCCGTTTTTGCCCCATAGCACTCCGCACGATTGGGACAGCGCCCCTCCTCACAAATGGTATGAATCCCCCGCTGTTTAATAATCTTTTGCACCACCGAAATATCACTTGCCTTACCAATGGACGGACGCAACCAAGGGGGCAATCTTAATTCAGCTAGGGGTGATGGAGAATGAGTCATAGGATTAGCTAATTAAACGATTAGACCAAGTTATAGACCAAGTGAGCAGGTGCAACCAAGGGGGCGAATCGGGGTGGAAATATGCCAACCTGTGCCCAAACCCATAATATCCGAAAGATCCGAGGTGTCAGACCCGAAGGAACCACCAGCCAGAACCAACTTAATCACAATCTTATGGGTCAACTTATTCTAGTTATCCTAAAATTAGGCGAGCATTCTGGGGGCATGTTAACGTTAGTCACTTAGTAGTTAATCTGCCAATAGCCAACATTAGTCCATTTGTTTAGTTCATTCATCAAAAAATTGATCTAAAAAACTAGCCCTCCATAAATTAAACTCAGTTGACTAAACCAATTAGACCCATCGATTACCTGAAGAACTTCAGCACAGACCCTATAATCAAGGAACTAGTTAAATTTATGATCATGTAGTAGTGATCAGTAGTCTAAGTAGTCTATAGACTGCATCTAGTTGAGGAATTTCAGCATCTCCTAGCCCTAGACTGTGGCAAAGGGCTATTGCAAAATTGGCAAAATTAAAGGAATATGCACAACACATCTAGCCGAGTCTCGCAACCAAGAAGGGGTTATCAGCAGTGGCACCGCATAAGATTTTAGTCATTGACGACAGCCGAGTGATTCGCAACATGGTGCGTGACATGTTGCCCCCGGCAACTTTTGAAATAGTTGAAGCTGCCGATGGTGTAAAGGGTTTAGAAGCCGCCCAGACGGAAAAGCCGTGGCTCATCATGCTTGACTTCTTGCTACCCAAGATGAGCGGTTTTGATGTCTACGAAAACCTCCAAAAAGACGCGGAGTTAAGCCGCATTCCTTTGGTGCTGATGTCAGGGCGAAAGGAAGAGGTCACCAGCCGCATCCCTGAACCCTTTGATGACAAGTATTTAGCTTTTATTGCCAAACCCTTTGAGCAGCGGGATCTCGTCAATGCCATCAAACGGGCGAAGATGCTCGTCGAGAAAAAGCCATTCCTAAGCGTAATTTCTACTACAGGTATTCCCAGCGCTGAGGAAGCCGCAGAGAGTGCCGCCGAACTTGCTGCCAATGCTGAACTACTGCAACGGGTCAGTACCCTCGAAGAAAAGGTCAAACTACTGGAACAGCAAGTGGTAACCCAGCACAAACAGTTACAACAGCTAGTAGATTTCATCAAGAAAAAAATGGCTTAGGGTTTTCCCTTAAACCTGCCTTTGTGACTTACAGCGTGTTAGTTGTAGGCAGGAATATGATTCATTTCTTTCTCCAGTGCAAAAAGCCAAGACCTTAACCCTCAAAGTACAATTCCACCAGCGAGAGGTCATCTTCTAAAACATGGCGATTAGTCATAAGCTGGAGCACTTGTTGGACAATGGCTGGGAGCAAATGGGGCGACTGAGACCGCTGTTCCTGTGACCCTTGCTCTAATAGCGTTGGTTCGGTTCGATCTGAGACACTGACGGATTTACTAACGGATTGACCAAGGGACTTAGTGTAGGTGTTCAAGATTATTTCTAGGAACTGATCGAGTCCCCAATGGTGCTGGCTAGGGCAGGTAAATTCATAGATCCCATCACTAAAAATACACAAATGGCTTCCTTGAGGAACCACACAACTAGTATTGCTGTAGCTGCTAGTCTCATGCATCCCAATGGGCACACTGGTCGTAGTGAGTCGTTCGAGGTGACTGTCTCCCTTGTGATCTCTGTACAGCAGCGCCGCAGGGGGATGACCCGCCGTAGCAAAAGTCAATTGGCGGCTGGGTAAGTGAAATAACCCACACCAAACAGTGCAATAAAGATTTTGCCCCAGATCACCCCGCAGGTGCTGATAGAAATACTGATTCAATGCCGTTAAAATCTCTGCTGGATCCTTGCCGCCGTGGGCATTGAGCCAGTTGATAACTGACACTGCTACCATTGACGACAACACCCCATGACCTACCACATCTAACAGATATACCAAGAGATGGTCCTGGTCCAGCCAAGCGTAGTTAAATCCGTCACCACCCAGATGATGGGAGGGCTGAAAATGGGTTTTAATCTGCACTGGACCTTGGCTCAGGTCTTCGGGCATCAAAGAATGGACGTAACTCTTAGCTTGGTTTAACTGATCCGCAAATTGTTCCTGTTGATGAACTAGTTGACGTTTAGCTTTCTGAATCGCAACCCCACAGCGCACCCTAGATTCAAGATCAATTTCTTGGATGCGGGGATATTTAGCAATGAAGTCATCCACACTGATATGGGAAGAAGTTTTAGCAGTTTTTTGGAGTAACCATCCCGCCTGGACCATACTCGACTCACTCATCTGCCCCGTGAGCAATATGAAATAGGTCTGAGCTATTTGGGGAATCGCTCTAATCTGCTGGCACAAATGCAGACCATCCATATCTCGCATTTTGTAGCTGCAAACAATTACGTCTGGTAAGCATTCCTGTGCCTTAGCCAAGCCATTATTGCCATTGGTTGCCAGATAAACCGTATAACCCACTCGACACAAACTTTTTTGTAACGAGATTCGGACAGTGGGATCGTCGTCTACGACTAGGATGGATGCCATAGTTTTAGGGCTGTACATCAATCTCAGGATTAGTGTTTATTTTAAGGGTAAATTGATGGTTCAAAAATATTTGTGACTTAACAAGCACGAAAAAGTACTAAATATTTGGGAATACAAAGACAAAGCCACCACTTACCCCCTTAGGGATGAAAGTGATGGCTCGGTAATTCCTCGGATTCTTATTCGGTTAGGCGATATTTTTGATTAAATTATTAAAATTTTTGGGACATCAAGACGATTTTAATAATTTAAATGACCTACAACTTAAAGTTCGCCAATCCTGGGTTAGTAAATTTAATTTACAGACAAGATTTAGGGTAGTTAGTAGCGGTTGACTCATTTTGGCGGCTAGGTTTTCCTTGGGCATTCGATTAGAACAAACCTAGCTAAACCTTACTAGCAGCTTAATCAAGGGTTAAGGAACTAATTACCCGCTGCAATAAATCTTTCACCTTGGGCCAACGGGATTCGGAAGTCGAAGCGCTGAGGGTGTAAAGATTGCCACGTTTTTCGGCAACACTAACAATCTCATGGCGTGGCGCACCATTTTGGCGAGTTACAGCATATTCAAACTGGTAATAACTCTTATCTTTGATTTCCTTCTGTTCGGCTCTGATTAATGTGGCAGTGCGACCGGAACCCTCAGGAGCAATCACCCGTTGTTGCAATCTGGTACCGATGGCAGTGGCATCTCCCAACTCAGAAATCTTGCTCACACTGGACAAAGGACTAATAACCATCGAGACATTTTCTGCCGGCTCAATGATGTCATGGAACAACACATCAATATCCGCCTTAGGCTTAGCCGGAATCCAGCCATTAGGGTACAGGAACCGATAACCATCCTTGCTGTCGGCAAAGGGGACTAAACCACTGGCGGGAGTAGTGGCACAACCACTAAGTAAACCACTGGTGGCTAGGGTCATAACTAGCAGCAAAATTGACAGAGCACGTTTGAGCATGGTGGCAGAAGACCTACAAGGAGATATATAGAGGTGAAATAATGGCAGTAACAGCGAGATTTTTCCCTATGTTTAGCATATATCAAGTGTTGAAACCCTACAGGTCCGTTTGTTCTCAGGATGCGGGGTTTTCTGTCTAGGGGCTGAGAAATTTCTCTGGTTTCTACCTTTAGTAGCCCATGCCTTTCCCAGTCCCTGCCCCAACTATGCCCAACCATGCTCCGTCAAAAATTCAGCGGTGATTGGTTCAGCGGTAGTGGTGTGGGTTTGCGCGTAGTCACGTCCCGCAGATTCTGCCGCATAAAGTTTCGCCACATATTTACCCAACATATCCGCTTCGAGGTTGACCGAATCCCCAAGGGCTAGAAATTTTAAATTAGTCTGATCGTAAGTGTGGGGAATCACCGCCACCGTAAATCGATCGCCCACAGCAGTACATGCGGAAATCGTCAAACTAACCCCATTGACCGCAATACTGCCTTTATAAATTAAAAATCTTGCTACCCCAGGGGGCGCACTAAACGTCAATTCCCAGGAGTTCCCGCTACTATGACGCTCCAACAATTTACCAATGCCGTCAATGTGCCCCGACACAAAATGCCCGCCGATTTTATCCCCCACCCTGAGGGCTGGCTCCAGATTGACATAATCACCATAGCGTTCCCCCAGGCGATCTCCGAGATTAGTTTTGCGTTGGGTTTCTGGAGACAAATCCGCCCGAAAACCAGCGGCGAGAATATCCACCACCGTCAAACACACCCCATTAACCGCCACACTATCCCCTAAAGCTAATTGAGGCACAAGAACAGGACAACTCAGGGTAATAACACCGCCTTGGAGGTGAGTGATCCGACCAATGGTTTGCACAAGTCCAGTGAACATGGGTGATAGCGGTGATAACAGGTAGAAAGCAGATAGAGAGCAAATAAGCAAATAGAAAATAAATTAACTCAATTTACAGGATGAACCAAATGAGTTGTTATGTGTGGTTGCGTATGGGCTTGGGTATGGCTTGGCACAGGTATTGGACAACTCTGAAGCTGATTCAAGGCTTCAGCAAAATCCCGTACCCCCTGAAACTTACGATATACCGAAGCAAACCGCACATAGGCAACCTCACTCAAGGTTTGCAGGCATTCTAAAACCATTTCGCCAATTTGGACGCTGGTTACTTGGTGATGTTCATCAAGTTGTAACTGCGACTCAACTTCATCAATGATACTGATGAGGCGCTCTTGGGCAATCCCCGTTTTTTCGCACGCCCGCACCATCCCCCGCAAAATCTTAGACCGATCAAAAGACTCATGATTACCATCCCGTTTGATCACCGTAATCGGCACAAACTCGGTACGCTCGTAAGTGGTAAAGCGACGCTGACAATTCAGACATTCACGCCGTCGTCGGATACTAGATCCCCCTTCGGCTGCCCGTGATTCTAGAACACGACTTTCTGCATGTTGACAAAAGGGACAGAGCATATTTTATTGTCGCGATATAGTCAATAATTATAGGGGATAGACTATGATTAAAAAATATGTATTGCACTATGTATTGCAGTACACTGCAAAGCAAGTTTCCCTCCCTAGCTCATTCACTGTAACCTATGCCCCTAAATTCTTCTGCCCCAAAATCTACTGTGATTTCACCCTCGATTCTATCCGCAGACTTCAGCCGGCTGGGGGATGAAATTCGAGCCATTGATGCTGCTGGCGCTGACTGGGTTCACATTGATGTGATGGACGGTCGTTTTGTACCTAATATCACTATTGGTCCATTAATCGTCGAAGCAATTCGTCCCGTAACCACCAAGCCTTTAGATGTGCATTTGATGATTGTGGAGCCTGAAAAGTTCGTACCGGATTTTGCTAAGGCTGGGGCAGACATCATCACGGTTCATGCCGAACATACCGCTTGCC
This sequence comes from Pseudanabaenaceae cyanobacterium, assembly GCA_044358815.1. GTDB lineage: Bacteria > Cyanobacteriota > Cyanobacteriia > Pseudanabaenales > Pseudanabaenaceae > JBAXSK01. The sequence continues at coordinate 9,270 of JBIKNH010000064.1, forward strand.
CTCACTTACACCGCAACTTATCCCAAATCAAAGAATTGGGCAAAATGGCAGGGGTTTCTTTAAATCCTTCAACTCCTTTAAGCATGATTGAGTATGTTTTGGAGTTGTGCGATTTGGTCTTGATCATGAGTGTTAACCCTGGGTTTGGCGGTCAGAGCTTCATTCCTAACGTATTGCCCAAGATCACCAAACTGCGTCAAATGTGTGACGATCGCGGCTTGAATCCTTGGATTGAAGTAGATGGCGGCTTGAAAGCTAATAACACTTGGCAGGTTTTAGAAGCTGGTGCTAATGCGATTGTGGCAGGTTCCGCAGTATTTAATGCCCCTGACTACGCCGCTGCTATCGAAGGTATTCGCAACAGCAAGCGTCCTTTAGTCACCGCCTAGAATCCATATCATCTGAGATCCTTCCCTGACGCGGGGGGCTAGGGGAAGGATTATTCAGATGTCTGCAAATTACCCAGTGCTGGGGGGTTGCCAAGTCACTGGGGTCCGTGTTAAGTTATCTAACTGTGAAATGGCGAGCGTAGCCAAGTGGTTAAGGCAGCGGATTGTGGTTCCGCCACTCGGGGGTTCAAGTCCCCTCGTTCGCCCTCAATGTTCAAGCAAACGACTGAAACAAACCAAAATAAAATAAATCCCCCGTTTCCTTCTACTTCTTGAGTGAGGCGGGGGATTTGCTCATGGAAATTTTATTTGTCCGTCGATCTTTTAAATAGATCTTTCAAATAGAGCTTTTTAAGATGCAGCCTTTGGTGAAGCCTTTTAAGTCGGTATCTAGCCCTAAACCTCTTCTAAACCTCTAGGTAATTCCACTACAATCAAAGGTGATTCATTCCTGCGTAAATTCATCTGCGGACTAACGTTATGGCTGCCACCGTTGTTAACAACCCTGATCATCCCAATACCTTCGCCACATCATCTCAGGGCAAGCCGCAACAATCTTCACAACAATCTAATACGGGCACTAAACAGATTAACTGGCAAAATCTAACCCAAGAATTTATCGCCATTGTGGGGGATCGCTATGTGGTACGCACCCCCGAAGAACTACTACCCTATGAGTGTGATGGCTTGGTGAGTTATCGTCAAACTCCGGCGCTGGTGGTCTTGCCCCGCACTACCGAACAAGTGGCAGCAATCGTGCGGTGTTGTCATCGCCAGGGGGTAGCTTTCGTAGCTAGGGGATCGGGGACAGGTTTATCCGGTGGAGCTTTACCCTTGAAAGATTCTGTGTTAATTGTCACGGCACTGATGAAACAGATCCTAGAGGTTGACATTGATAATCAGCGGGTGGTGGTGCAGCCAGGGGTGATCAACAATTGGGTAACTCAAGCAGTCAGTGGAGCCGGATTTTACTATGCCCCTGATCCGTCCAGTCAGATTATCTGCTCAGTGGGGGGCAACGTGGCGGAAAACTCTGGCGGTGTCCACTGTTTGAAATATGGCGTTACCACCAACCACGTCTTGGGTATGACCGTAGTTTTGCCCGATGGCACAATTACTAAGTTTGGCGGCAAAATTGCAGAAATGCCTGGCTATGACCTAACTGGTTTGTTTGTTGGCTCCGAAGGAACTTTAGGCATTGCCACAGAAATTACGTTAAAAATCCTCAAAAGTGCCGAGTCAATCTGTGTTTTGCTAGCAGACTTTACGTCTATTGAAGCTGCTGGCGCGACAGTTTCCGACATCATCGGTGCAGGAATTATCCCTGGAGGCATGGAGATCATGGACAACCTGAGCATCAATGCCGTAGAGGATACCGTCGCCACCAACTGTTACCCCAGAGATGCCGCTGCTATTTTATTAGTGGAAATCGATGGCACAAGCTTAGAAGTCGCCGAAATATCAGCCCAGGTCAGGGAGATTTGCTTCAAGAACGGGGCGCGTAATGTCACCAGTGCCAGCGAACCAGAGGAACGCCTCACCCTTTGGAAGGGACGTAAAGCAGCATTTGCAGCAATGGGGCGGCTCAGTCCCGCTTACTACGTGCAAGACGGCGTAATCCCTCGCACTAAATTGCCCCAAGTCTTGCAGGAGATCGAACGTCTGAGCCAAAAACATGGCTACCGAGTCGCTAATGTTTTCCATGCTGGAGATGGTAATTTACATCCCTTAGTTTTATACGATAATGCCGATCCCCATGCCCTCGAAGCCGTAGAAGCCCTTGGTAGTGAAATCCTCAAATTATGTGTTGCCGTCGGTGGCAGTATTTCTGGTGAACACGGCATCGGCACAGACAAGCGCTGTTACATGGGATTGATGTTCAGTGAAACTGACCTGGAAACCATGACATGGGTGAGAGACACCTTTGATCCCACTGGCATCGCTAATCCCGAAAAGTTATTGCCATCGCCGCGTACCTGTGGTGAGGCAGCCCGACAAAACTTAGCCGACACTCTAGATATCCCTAGATTTTAGTAATCCGAAGCATTACCTAGGAATAGTGATGTTTTGTCCAATAACAATGGATCTCAATTCCCCTGATCACTAAGCGACAAATCCATCTAATGTTTAGTTGACAGGTTTTTGTCTAAGAAATTATACTCATTGCTTAGCCGTTACCTATTGGGTTTATTGACTAAAATAACCATATAGATCCCTTCCACTACTACCGCATCCGTTGCTATTACGCAATCAGCAAGCAATTAGGGCAGCCACGCACGCCCCTTAGATTGTTGGATATATATTCCTAAATCCTAGGCATAATATTCAGTAATATTTCTGATAGCTTCAATTGCAATTTATTGCAGTTCCTTGCAGTCGGCATGGTGTTGGCATTGACTTCGCCCCCCGCATATATTTTCCACTTCATACCACGCACTACCATGGCCAACGCTGAAATCAATCGTAATCCAGCTAATCAACCAATTCACCCTAATGATTCCAGCCAGTCCGTCTCGGCTGGCTCAGCTAATCTCTCCGACCGAGAGCTACAGGTGATTGAACTTGTAGCGGGCGGATTGACTAATCAGGATATTGCTGAAGCCCTCGCCATCAGTAAGCGCACCGTGGATAATCATATTAGTAATATTTTAACTAAAACGCAAACTGATAATCGAGTTGCCTTAGTGCGTTGGGCATTGCAATGGGGTAAGGTTTGCATTGATGAGGTCAACTGTTGCATGATTCCTGTGCCTAAATTACAAGCTCCAGATTTGGCGGGTGATGAGACACCGCTAACACAGCAACCAGAAGCAACCGTAGTCAAGGGTAATGAGCCAACCAACAACGTCAGTCCGCTAAGCTATGTATTGCCAGAAGACAAGATGCAGCGAGTTTCCTAGATAGGGAAGAGAATTCCTTGGCTAACAATCTATCAACGGTTGGCTACTAGCACTTGGGAAGATTTCAGGTGCTTGTATGGCACTAAAAATTGGCACTAAGAAAAAGCCAGTTTTTTACGTTGATATAAATTCCATAGCACTGCTTCAATTTGCTCAATGGTACGCTGACGGCTGAATTGAGTGATAGCCTTTTGTTGCCCTGCCAGTGCCATGGTTTGCCATAGCTCTGGTTGCAGGGGTAGGGAAGCTAAACCATCTGCTAATTCCAAGGCATTCTCTGAGGTGAAGATAATGCCATCTTCTTGGTCTCTAATCGCTTCGGGAGAACCGCCAACACGACTAGCAATACAAGTCAAACCCGCTGCCATTGCTTCGATCAACCCAATACTAAATGGCTCATCAAACCGTGAGGGAAGTACATAAACATTATGGGTCCGATATAAATCCCGCAACGCCGATTTTCCTAGTAAGCCCGTAAATTTAACTCGATCCGCCATGCCCTGTTCTGTTACAAAGGACTCTAGCTGACCAATGTAGTTAGGATCGAAAAAACCGCCCGCAATCGTCGCCACAAAGTCAATTTCCTCTTGGTGTAACAGACTTAGGGCATTGATTAATACGTCTGGTCCTTTATAGTGTTCCACTAAGCCAGCATAGATAATCCGCAACTGGTCCCTGGGTGGCAGTTCGCTGTGGGCAAAGTAATCTGTATCTGCCCCAGGGTAAATGGTGATTGCTGGATTAACTTCCCTATTTGTGGCATATCCCCCATTTGTCAGTTTAGTTTTAATCCAGTCACTAACCGTAATGTATTGGTAAGTTTCTTCGCAGGGACTCAGGGATAATGGATAACCTGGTCCATTATTCATCACAAAATGTGCCACAGGAATACCCGCCCCCAGCAGTTGTTTAGGGATCCCTGCCCCTAAAAAGTCAAGATTACCGCATAGACATACATCGGGGGTAAATTCCAGTACTTGGGCTGCTAGGTTGTGATAGTTATGTATACCCACCTCCGCCGCCTCTTCTGGAGCAAAATACTGAGTTCCACCCACCCAAGTCCCGAATAGCCGTAAACAGCGCCTTACTGCCACAGTTTCAATACCTGAGGAACCATCAGCCGTAGGCAAATCCCGAACATCCGCCGTCAAAACGAGGATTTCATGACCCCGCTCATGCAAGCGTCTGGCATAGTCCGCAATTGCCCGCTCATATCCCCCCACAACTTGAGGTGGAAACAAGTTACTGATGATTAAAATGCGTAGGTGCTGCAAAATAATCTTCCTCTAATTTTGATGATGACTGTAACTGAGATAATTTAATCACGGGTGAAATTCAGCAAGTAAACCTGTCAACTAAATTTATAGATTCCGCTCACACCAAAAATTGGCTGAGTTAAAATCATTACCACTGTGATACACCTATACCCCACTAGTTTCCCTAGGTTGTACACTAGAAAAGCACTGCCGCTGATTTATCTAAAACTTCTTCAACTCACTAAATTTACCTCTTTAACTTCGCTTACCAAGGCTTATTTCATGTCTACGTCTGCCATTCCTGAATCGATTGATCGTATTGTGAAACGCTTTCAACGTCTCGCCGATCCTAAACAACGTTATGAACAACTAATTCTCTACGGCAAAAAACTGGAATCCTTCCCTGAATCCGCTAAAACCCCAGCCAACAAGGTCCCTGGCTGTGTATCCCAAGTGTATGTCACAGCAATCCTAGACGAGACAGAGCGAGTGCAGTTTCAGGGGGATTCCGATGCTTTGATTAGCAAAGGATTTGTCGGTATGTTAGCCGAGGGGATGAACGGTTTAACTCAAAAAGAAATTGAGTTGCTTACTCCCGAATTTATCAAGGAAACAGGCTTAGCGGCAAGTTTGACCCCTTCCCGTGCTAATGGCTTCTATAACGTATTCAAAAAGATGCAGGAACAAGCCGCCCAGCTTGATCTGCCCAGTGTGAGGCAGAATTAAGCAAAACTAGATATAGTTGTTTCAGTTAAGGATGGCGCAATAAAGGAGACAGATCAACCGACAAGATGTCCATTCCACGTTTCTTTATCACTCGTAGGTCAGACATCTTGCCTGACAATGATCCCAAGCAACCTGCCATTCTTGATTTGATTGACTATAAAATTAAACGAAGCATTAACGGGAGGATAAGACGGATCAAACCTAGCATTACCTGGGCTTACCGAAGATTTTATCCCCCCGCCATGGGATGGTGTACTTTAAAAGCGCTGCTGATCCCACAGGATTAATTGTGGCATCAGTGGCGAAGTTCTTAAGTCAAAGCCACCAGTTTAAAGACCTAGCTCAAGATTTTTCATCGCAATCAATAGGCTAAAAGTTTACTAAACACGAAACACCTACTCAGCACCTGTTAGGCGGGAACTAACTCTTGGATAGCCTGCTGTAACTGAGCCACCAACTGGTTCGCATCATTCGTACTACCGTTGGCGGTGTTGGTCTGAGCGATCATTTTTTCGATGTGAGGACGGAGGTTATCCAGTACATCTTGGGCGGGACGCAGCAATGCTTCCTGAGCCTTGATCTGCCCCACTAATTCGGCACATAGCCGCAACCGATCATTTAACTGCTCTTCCGCAGCTTGGATTTCCTGTTGCTGCTGTTGATGCTCCTGCAATTGTCTAGAAAGCAGATCCTGCTGCTGCTGCATATAGTTTTTCACTGCATCAATTTGGCTTTCCATCTTTTTGAGTTCTTGTTCATGCCGCACTTTCTGCGCCTCGATCTGCCCCAAGAGAGGAACCAATAACTTCAGCGGATTGGCTTCTGACCGTCCACCTCGCCGCACGTCTAAGATATTGCGCTGCTGTTTAAGAATTGCCTCGCGGTCTTTCATCCCTTGGCGCATCCCCGAAACGCTCTCCTCCAAGAGTTTGTACTGTTCTTCAGCAAACTCTTTGTTATTTTCTAGTTCAATACGAGCAAACTGATCCGCAGCCTGAACGATTTGACTTTGCAAGTCGGCAATTTCCCCTTCTAACCCAGCGAGTTCATCCTCTTGGGCACTCAAATAGTTGGTTAAACGATCAAACTCACCCTGACAGTCCCCCACCATTTTCTCTAGCTCGTCCAGGGGAATCTGTTCTAATCGTTGAATTTCTTCCGCAGACAACCCTTCACTGGCACTACCGCCCAGGGACTCGACAATATTACTGGTTTGCTCATATAGCTCCTGTTGGGCTTGCAGTTGTAGCCGAGTCATCGCCATATTACTTTCTTGTAATTTGAGGATGCCCCGTTGTGCCTTCAGTTCCGCTTGGGCATCAGCTAGGGTTGTTTGTGACTGCTGCCACTGGGCTTTGCGCTGGGACAGTTCCGATGCCCCCTGTTGCCAACTTTGCTGCTGCTTTTGGGCTTCCTGCTTGAGCGGCTCTAGTTTTTGCCAAAAGCCATTTAGAACCTCTTGACGCTCGTTGATAATTTGCATAGCGCCAGCCAGACCAACACTAAAGTCTTGGGGTCTGGTACTGGCTCCTGCTACTAGCTTCTGAACCAGTTCTTGCAAATGCTGGGCTTGGGAGGCACTAATCGCCGAACTTTGGGCGGCTAACTGTTCTTTCTGGCTGTCAATTTGTGCCCGCCATACCTCTAACTCTGCCCGTTGTTGACTTAGTTTTGCTTCAGCCTCTTCTACTTCTTGACGACGGATGTCTAGATGCTCAAACTCTAACTCTTTCTGCTCTAGTTCCCGTTCACGGCGATGTAACTCTTGGCTCTGGAAATTTAAAGACTGTCGCCACTGCTCCACATCCTCCTCAGCAGTGCGGAATTTCTCTTGGGTACGAGAAAAAGTTTGTAAAATTGACACTAGGCGCTTTGTAGCGTCTTGAACACTTTGCACTTGGTTATTACTGTTAACCTCAGCAATTACCAATTGTCCGTCCTTGAGGTCCTGTGCCTGACTGCCATCGGTGACAGGCAAAATTTGTTCATTATTGATGTTTTGCCAATTGTTTTCGCCAGCATTCCGTGCAAGTAGGCGAACCGATGCTTTACTGCCTCCAATAAAAGCTGCTTGTTTCTGAAGTTCAGCTAAGTACTGCACGCTCCTTCCTCTCCTAATCTCACTTGCTACGGGCTAACTTTTCTAGCTTGTCATGACTGGCTACGATGTCCAGTCACACATAATACAGTTCTCATACTACCTAATCCTTACACCACTTGGGGAGCATAACTCATACAGAATCCCACAAACGGGTTTAATGGTGAGTTACCCACTCATATTTGTTAAGCTTTTGAGGTTTGACTTTTGAAAATCTGGGCTGTTATGGTCGGTTATGTTTAGGGTCGAGGGCATCCCGCAAACCATCCCCCAATAAATTGTAAGCCAAGACTGTCAACACGATTAATATTGCTGGGGACCAAATTAGCCAAGGTTGCAACACAATGATTGATGAGTTGGTTGCCAGCGACAGCATATTACCCCAAGAGGCATCGGGGGGGCGAATCCCCAATCCAATGAGACTTAACACTGATTCTGCGATGGTAAAACCAGGAATCGATGATGTGGCAGCAATCACAATATAAGTGCTGGTTTGGGGCAAAATGTGCCGCCAGATAATCCGCCAATGGCTGGCTCCGGTGGATCGCGCCGCAGTAATAAATGTCTCTTGTTTAATCCCCATCACTTGCCCACGAATCACCCGCGCCAGTCCTGCCCAAGACACGAGGGACAGCAACGCCACGATCAGGCTAAACCTTTGGGCATTGTTCATCTGGTCTGGCAAAATCGCAGTTAACGCAACCAGCAGGTACAGGGTGGGAATTGACATAATTACTTCTACGCCACCCATCAGCAAGCTATCTAACCAGCCGCCGAAATACCCTGATACTGCACCAATCAAGCAACCCAGGGTAAAACTAACCAGGGTACTAATCAAACCAATGGTCAAACTAACTCGTCCACCATAGAGCAAGCGAGTAAATTGATCCCGCCCTTGGTCGTCCGTCCCCAGTAGATGCAACTGTCCTTCCCCGACCGTATCAAATACATGACCGTGAAAGATCCGAATCCGGGAGGGTTTGTCCCAGTCGATGGTGATTTGGCGATCGCCAGTTTCGAGGCTCACGGGACCTTGGCGCATTGGATAGACATGAGCGCCTAAAAACTCACCGGATGGGCTGTACCAATAAACCGGTGTTGGCGGTAATAGAGCCGCGTCTTTACTAGCATCATTAGGGTTATAGGGGGTGATCCAAGGGGCGCACAACACCACACAATAAAACACCACTAAAACCGTAGCGCCAATCCAAGCTAAAGGATTTTTGCGGAGTCGTTTCCACCACATATTTTTTACCTACTTTTTCCTTGATCACCCCTGTTGAGTTGCCGCAAGACCCACAAAACCGGATCACTAAATCCTGCTTTCAGATCTTTGGGTTTGAATCGTTGGGTCTTAGTCTGACGTTTCAAAACCTTACTCTAAACCCTTGCCCTGAGACCTAGCTCTAAAACATTTCTCTAAAACCTGGCTCTAACCCCAATGCCCTAAATCAATGCCTTAGCCTTTCAATGCCTTAAAAAAGTTAGTGCGGTAGTTGCCATTCATGACTAAGAGTACAGGCCACAGTAAGGCTAAACTAATGCGGTTACTTTGGAATGAAGTGTTACGAAATCCGGCAATAAATTTCCATACACCAAACACGTAGAGGGCAACCAAAAATATAACTAGTAGTTGTGCCATAACCTGATTTTTACTCCGATAGTAGTTATGTAGTGATTATCTTGATGGTAACTAGTTCCGGCGATTAATTTCAGCAATTATGTTGGGGAACTGCGGCAAACTCTGCCTAGTCCCAAACCTAACTTCAACGTTACACTATGGCGCTAATTCCCAAAAGAGCCAAGTTAAAAGAGCCAAGCTAAAAGAGCTAAGTTATTTGATGCCCTGTTGTTCTGCCCATTGTTCGGGGGTATAGGTTTTCAGAGCTAAGGCATGGATGATCGTTTGCATCTCGGTTTTAAGGCAATCATAGACTAAGCGATGTTGTTGCATTAACCGTAGTCCCCGAAATTGGGGCGACACAATCACAGCGTCATAATGTCCACTATCAGGGGGAGCGTGTTTTTTGCCACTGTGATGTTGATGCAGATGACTTTGATCTTTAATTTCAACGACGGTTGCCGCCAAGCTGTCAGTTAGAATCAAACGAATTTTCTCGATGTTAGTCATTGTTTGGTCACTAGCTGGTGATTGATATAGATGGCTCCCACAGATAAGACTTAACCTAACTGTGAACTTTGATTACGATCCCTGAAAAATTGCAACCCGTTAGGGGGTTATTCTCTAGAATTAGGAACGAAATGGCGAAGTTGTACCCAAATTTGCCCCTAGGGGTGATTGGGTTGCTTTGTATAACCAGAGGGCATCTGGTCAAGTCACTTAGGCACAGCTAATTACAGCAAAGCCAATTGAGCAAAGCTAATTGGGCAATGCTAATTAGACACTGTTTAAGGAAAATGCCCAATGTAATCTTACTTAAAAATAGATTAAACATGGACTTTATCAAACCTTACGGTGGAAATCCACAAGATGGGCATCTTTCTACCCCCATCAGTGATTCTGCTCTTGTCAAAGCATTTATTGGTAATTTGCCCGCCTATCGTCCTGGTCTGTCGCCCCTGTTGCGTGGCGTAGAGATCGGTATGGCTCATGGTTATTTCTTGGTTGGTCCTGAAGCTGTTCTGGGACCACTGCGGGATTACCAAGGTGCTGCTAACTTGGGTGGCTTAGTATTCGCCGTTACCATTGTGGTAATTGGTGCGATTTGCTTGGCAGCCCACGGTTTGGTGACCTTCAACACCGACAACAGCAGCAGCGATCCTCTCAAAACCGCTGAAGGTTGGAGCCAGTTTGCCGCTGGTTTCTTCTTGGGTGGCGCTGGTGGTGCTTTCTTTGCATATTTCTTGCTGGAAAACCTGTCTGGTGTTAATGCAATGCTCAGCGGCTTAGTCAATTAGTCGTTGGGGTACTTTAGCCCGATCTTAATAATACTGTCCTTATTTTTTATTTTTCTAGAAGGGTACTCACAGCC
>JBIKNH010000065.1:0-19575 GCA_044358815.1 Pseudanabaenaceae cyanobacterium
TACATCTTTGGATTCTCTCATTGCACAATATGCTAATCTCATCCTCTAGTTCTTATTTGATTCTACTATATATACAGAATTGAAATCTTAATCATAGATTTTGACTGATATACCTTTTCATGGTGAATGTAAAATGATTACATTGTCCAGACACATTTGCATCATTGCTGTGCCGGTAGCTGTATTGTTTGCTCAATTTGTTCAACCTGAATCAGTTACTGCTGGCACAATCACTCAATCTTTTGATGAAACACCACAGGGCTGGACTTATAACTTTAGTGGGAATTTCTCAGATCCTCGTTATAATGCTGTACATGTTGACGGTATTTATAAGCGTCTCTGGATTAATAACAATAACACTTCTAATCTCCCCTCTGATCCTAATGCACTTGCGGGTACTACCTTCAAAGGTGTAGCTTATTTTTTCCGTGAGTTTAACCTGCCTGATGATTTTTCTGCCGCGAAACTTGATCTCATCTTTGCAGCGGATGACCAAGTGACTGTTGACCTTAACGGTCATATTCTAGGTTCACGGAAGTTGTTTGATAAAGACACCAATGGTCCTGTACAAGGTGTGATGACAGATGGAAACTTTCAGCAAAACCCTACCACTTTTTTGACTAATTTTACGCCGTTGTCATTTGAAGACTCTAGCAAGTTTAAGGCAGGACGGAACGTTTTAAGATTTTTGTTTAACAACACCTTTGATGGCACGAATCCTTTTGCCCCCGCCCGACCTATGACTATTCCTGGTGATCAATCTACACTTCATGCTAATGGCAGCGTCAGCCACAATGTGCCCAACAGAACAGTACCGCTACCAGGTCTACTACCTGGCGTTGCAGTAGCTTTTGCCTTTGGTATTAAGCGCCTGATGAAAAAGAACAAGCAAAAAGAACAAAAAACTTCTGTTTGAGAAATTGGAATCCACAAGCCTGTGTATGTCATACAATAGTGAAGTTTCAGAGCCTTATTAATTAAGGTTCTTTTTTATGGATATACTTCGCAAAACACAACTTCTAAATTCCTGATTACCATTGGTCAAAAGCCTCCATAGTTTCCATAGTGACGATATTTGATAATCTACAGAAATTAGCGTATAAAACTCCCACAAGATTTTATAATATGGTAAGCCCATGAAAAAAAGTGACCGTTAATAATTTCCCTTGACAAATCCTATGCAATCTAATTTTGAGCCAGAACCCGCTTCAGCAAACCATGATGCCGCAGTCAAACCCAAAAATAAAAGCGTTTTCATCACTGGTGCGAGTGGTTGCGTGGGTCACTATATGGCAGAGTCTCTATTAGACCGCACCGACTATAATTTGTACTTACTAATGCGGGATCGGCGTAAATTCAAATTAAAAGAGTTTGATTCCCAGCGCGTCACAATTATTGAAGATACTTTGCACAATATTGAGAACTATGCCGAAATTCTAGGACAAATGGAATATGTTGTCAGTGCAGCAGCTTGTTGGGGTGGGGATGATGTGTACACTACGAACTTAGATAAAACTGTCGCTCTATTCAATCTGCTTAATCCGACAGTATGCGAACGAGCGATTTATTTCTCTACAGCAAGCATTTTAGATCAGCATAATCAAGTGATTAAAGAAGCTGGTGAAATTGGCACGGGATACATTCGTTCCAAATATCTCTGTTTACAAGCCTTGGAAGCTTCCCCTATTGCCAGTCGTTTAATTAGTGTATTTCCGACATTGGTGTTTGGTGGAGCCGCTGACAAGCCCTATTCCCATTTGTCAGCAGGTCTAAAAGATATTGCGAAGTATGTGCGTTATCTGCGGTATTTCAAAACCGATGGTAGTTTGCATTTTATCCACAGTAGCGATATTGCCCAAGTTGTCACTAGCTTGTTAACCGTGGAAACTTTGCCCTCGGCACATCCGGCGCGATTTGTTTTAGGTATGGAACGACTCACCGCTGATGTTTTGATTGACCAAGCAAGTATCGGTTTAGGAATGCGTCCCAAATCATGGCGCTTTGATTTAACTCCTTCGCTAATTAATTTAGTAATCAAAGTCTTTAAGATTCAGATGGCAGAATGGGATTACTTCTGTTTACAGCAAAGGCATTTCACCTACGACGTGGTGCGCCCTGAAACCTTTGGCTTACAGTCCTGTTATCCCCAACTCAAGGATTTATTTGCTGAAGTAGCTTAATCAATAAATGATCGATTCAATGATCAATTTAATGATCGGTTTACCATTGGCATAAGTTCTAAATTCTATTATCATAATAGATGGAGTACTCCTATGGCGCAGCCGCCACAATCATCAAAATTCAGTAGCCGATTGTATTATCTCAGGGTTAAAGTTCAGAAAGTACTCTGGGCATTGTTGCGAATTGCTGGCTTGGTTTATGTAATCTTCTCTTTGATTCTATTCTTCGGTCAAGATAACTTGGTATTTATCCCTCGTAAAGGAGTGGTTGGTTCTCCCCAAGAATTAGGACTTAAGTATCTTAATGTCAAGCTAAAAACCGAAGATGGCTTACAGTTAGGAGCTTGGTTTATTCCTGTCCAAGGAAAACCTGCACCAAGTTCTCAGTCGCGCCAATCACCTGATATTACCAAAGAATCTCCCAAGCCCAATCTAGATAATATTTCCACAATCCCCCAGTCCGAATCACCAGTCCCTTTAGCGATTCTTTTTTGCCATGGTAATGGTGGTAATATCGGGAATCGCTTAAGTTATTTGCCAATTTTTCAAAATTTAGGACTTAGTACGCTCCTATTTGACTATCGGGGTTATGGAGATAGTGAGGGCAAACCTTCAGAAATTGGTACTTATCAAGATGTGGCAGCGGCATGGCGTTATTTAACTGAAGAGCAAAAGATTCCCCCACAACGAATTCTAATTTATGGAGAATCTCTCGGCGGTGCGGTCGCTAGTTATTGGGCAGAAACCCTTGAAGCGCAGTCCATCAAAGCTGGAGGTTTGATTCTAGCAGGCACTTTCAGCCATGTGAATGATCGGGCAGTGGAATTATATCCGTTCTTTCCGGTGCGACTCATATCGCGTTTCAACTACCAAAGCGAATCTCGACTACCCAAAATCAAGATACCTGTGTTGATTATTCACAGTCGTGATGATGAAATCATTCCCTTTAGTCATGGTGAGAAACTCTTTAAAGCGGCTCGGGCACCTAAGTTATTTACTATTCTTCGAGGAGGACATAACGATGCTATGTTTGATTCCCTAGAAGCCTATCGTGGAGGGTTAGCAAAGTTCATGGAACTTGTTAACCGAAACTAAGCAGTAAACAATAATTACCACTGTAAAAATGCTGCTTCATTACCTTCCTGACGACGTTTTTTACAGTCTGCTTCAATCCAGTTCACAATCTGTTTCACTGTCAGACTTGCGCCGGAAATTCCGTAATCAGCCATAATTGGTAAGAGAACTTTTCGTGCAGCAATCACCATCCGAGCTAGGAACTTCTCATGGCTGGATAGGTTCACATTAGTTACTTCGTCGTGGCGTTGATCAGGGAAATCTAAATCATTTTCAGAGTCTCCCCAAGGTAAAAAACTGGCACTAGCCCCCTTTTCTCTGCGGACTTGGGCATCTTGTTCCATCCACTCAACAACTTGGATGGCAGTTAGTTCTTGGGTTGGCACGTTGTACACTTCAGCAATATGATTGAGAATCCGCCAAGATGATACCGTAATCCGAGTCATAAATTTTTCCATTGATGACAACAGGGCAGCATCAATCAGATGGGCTTCTTCAAGGGTGAGAAATTCAGTTCCGTTCATAGTTAAATAATTAAATGATTAAAAATAATTAAAAGTTAGAAATATAGAAATTCCGAGTGGATATTGGCAAAGATTTAGGATAGAGACTTAATGGAGAGTCGTTATATACGAGTCCCGAATCAAAAAGAACCCACCTGACACCTAATCACCCGTTCTGCATAGGCTAAATCACGAATCATTGGAATACCGGCGCTGTTAGGATTTTCTAAGGGAATATCCCCTAAGAAAGTTTGGATTTTGCGGAAAGTCCGTTGATCATTATCTTGCAAAATCAATTGAATTGGCGTTGCATCAAGGGCTAAAGTCAGAGGCAAAACGCAAGCAAGGGTATCACTTCGAGAACGGAACCGACAGGACTGCGTGCCAATGCTGCCCCTTGGTACAGAGCGAATGTCCCCAAGGTTCAGACGTTTGGCAAAACCTTCAGCGGTCACCAATAAAAATTCCGTTGTGGGATTATGGAACTCATGCAATAATCCACAGGCAACGAGCACTTCATTACTACCCATGCGCAAAAGAGTCTCACCAATGGCTTGACGGGTCATCGTGGGCAAATTATCCTGATTGATCGGCAACCGCAAAATTCGACCCGCTGAAGTGGCAACCATAATTTCAGAACGGAAATTCGAGGCTACAATATCGGGAGGCAAAATACCTGCCCAAAATACCGTATCATCGCCCCTTAAACGAGTGGCAATTAAACCTCTCGCTGAAATATCTGCCAATTCGTTATAGGCGATCCGTTTCGCTCTACCTTGGGTCGTAACTAAAACGATTTCCGCTTCTGTGGTGCTGGCAGCATCAGATTTTAATTCCTTGCTTAATTCCTTCAATTGAGGATAGGCAATAAAAATTTGTTCATCTGGTTCTAACGACAGGGGTAAAACATCGTGATACTGCTTCGGTAACTTCTTACTATCCAAACCAAACACCCTACCAGTGGTAGAAAAGAGTAAGAAACTTTGTTCTTGTTCTGCCGTATAGTGATAGAGATTAATGTCTGTATTCGTAGGTGGGTTTGAGGCTTCAGTTTGATTTGCTGGATTTTGATTTACTGGAGCGCGATAAACCTTGCCCTGCGCCGTAATCAGAATCTGGAAATCCTTAGATTGAGACTGTTCTGTGGTTCCGGCTCCTTCACGATTCAAGAATAGCGGAATATCTTCAATAGCTTGACGCTTAGAACGAGAACGTTTTACAGCAGTAGGTGTAGTAACGGCAGGAGTAATCACCGATGTATCACTGATAGAGGGCTGAGACGGCGTTGCATTTTGGGAACTTACCTCAATAGTGTTAGTTTCTTCATCATCGACCACACTATCCGTTAATTGATCACTCTCATCTACACTGGAATCAGTAACAGAAGAATTGATCGATAACAGCGGTAAACTAGGCACATCCACCAACGACGGATCAAACAGTAAATCATCTGCTGGTGGTGCATTGAGCGTAGCCTGTTCTAATTCAGTTTGCCATTTAGTGAGCCATTCTTCCTGAGACCACATCATTTTAGTGCGGCGCTCGTCATTGTGGCGCTTTTTAATTTCCCGTAATTCCTTTTTGAGAAACTTTAAACTCTCTTTGCGATCACCAAGCAACTTCTCTAAACGCTGAATCTGTTGCTGTAAAGTGGCTTGCTCTTTCTGTAAATTCTGTTGGTCCAGGGTCGTAATTCGTCGCAAGGGTAAATCTAGAACTGCATTAGCTTGCACTTCTGACAGGGAAAACTCTTGCTGTAACTGGGTCTTAGCCGTCGCTGTATCAGGAGCAAATCGCAGCAGATCCACCAACCGATTCACCTCTTGCAATACCAACACAAACCCATCAATTAAATGTAATTTCTGTTGGTTCTTATTTAATTCCCGCTTAAACCGACGACTGAGGGTTTCTTCCCGAAATCGCAAAAATGCTTGGAGAATCTGCCGTAACTGCATCTGTTGGGGCGATGCTCCATCCAACGCCAAAAGAATACCGCCAAAGTTCGACTGTAAGGCAGTTTGTCGATATAGTTTCCCTAGGATTTTCTCCGGATCAATATCCCGTTTCAGTTCAATTACGACCCGCATCCCTTGGCGATCGCTCTCGTCCCGTAGTTCCGCAATACCATCTAATTTCCCCTGATTCACCAATTCGGCAATTTTTTCAATCCACGCCGCTTTATTCACCTGATAGGGAAGTTCAGTTATAATCAAAGCCTGGCGCGATCGCTTACCAGTGCCTTTACCCCCCAGTTGTTCCAAACTGACTACACCGCGCATGGTAATACTACCTCTGCCCGTAGTGTAAAGTTCCTTTACCCCATCAGGATTGAGAATCAGCCCCCCCGTAGGGAAATCAGGACCAGGGATATAACGCAACAACTCCACATCACTTAAATTCGGCTGATCAATCAGAGCAATCAAACCGTCCACCACTTCCCCTAAATTATGGGGCGGAATATTAGTCGCCATCCCCACCGCAATCCCCGACGCGCCATTAAGCAAGAGCCAAGGCAACTGAGCGGGCAAAACCGCTGGCTCCTGCTCTGACCCATCGAAGTTATTCACAAAATTAACGATACTTTCCCCAGCGCCTTCCCCCACCACATCCTGCAACAGGGTTTCGTTACCCATAGCGGAGAGACGACATTCCGTATAACGCATGGCAGCGGCGGGATCATTGTCCACGGAGCCGAAATTACCATGTCCTGCCAATAAAGGATAACGGCTGGAAAAATCCTGGACCAACCGCACCAAGGCATCATAAACCGACTGATCACCGTGGGGGTGATATTTGCCCAACACATCCCCCACCACCCGCGCACATTTCCGGTAAGGACGGTCAGGGGTTAACCCCAACTCATGCATGGCATACAAAATGCGCCGATGTACCGGCTTCAGACCATCACGCACATCTGGCAACGCCCGACCCACGATCACACTCATGGCGTACTCCAAATAGGACTGCGACATTTCGGTGTGTAGCGAAGTGGGAATAATTTGCCCCCCCGACGGTTTAGCTAAAAAATTTAACTGGTCTTTCTGCTTTGCCATTACTTATATTTCAGTCGTTATATTTCAGTCGTTGGTTTCAGTCGTTACTTGGTTTGAGACTATTAGCGGAGCAATATCTTTCGGTCACTAGTGCGATGTTTAGCATACCGCGCAGGTTTAGACACCGCCAAACTTAGATCGAAAATATTAGTCAAAAATATTAATCAAAAATATTAATTACAAGTTTCCATCACGTAGCCCAATCAAACCGCTGAGCCAAAAAATTTATTACTGCTGCATCATTGCTACCACAGTCGTTCTAGGGGAATAGTCCCATTAGTAATTTTGCCGTTGTTCCTCACATTCTCATTATCAAGGTTTATTATCAAAAAAATGGGTTTAAAACCCCGTGCTTCCAGCAAGGCTTTACTTAATCTATGCTACAATATACAGCATAAGATTTTACAAATTCATGTTAGTCCTCGAAGCAAAACTAAAAGGCAAAACAGAGCAGTACAACCTCATAGATGAGGCGATTCGTACTGCTTTGTTTGTCCGTAATAAGGCTTTGAGGCTATGGATGGATGTCAAGGATAGCGACAAGTATGATCTCAATAAGTATTGTGCTCTACTTGCTAAAGAGTTTGAGTTTGCTAAAAAACTAAACTCGCAAGCCAGACAAGCTAGTGCAGAGAGGGCATGGTCAGCGATAAATCGCTTTTTTGAGAACTGCAAAAAGAAAGTATCAGGCAAGAAAGGTTTTCCTAAATTTAAGAAGCGTGGTCATTCTGTAGAGTACAAAACTACAGGATGGAAACTTTCTGAAGACAGGAAATACCTAACCTTGACTGATGGTTTCAAGATTGGCAGACTCAAATTAGTTGGTAGCCGTGACCTTAACTTCTACCAGATTGAGCAGATTAAACGTATCAGACTGGTGCGCCGTGCTGATGGTTATTATGCTCAGTTCTGTGTTGATGTAGAGCGTAGAGAAGAAGTAGAACCATCAAAAAACACAATTGGTTTAGATGTTGGTTTGAAACACTTCTACACCGATAGTAATGGTCAAATTGTTGAAAATCCCCGCTATCTTAGAAAATCAGAGCGTCAACTGAAAAAGTTGCAGCGCAGAGTTTCTAAGCGTAAGAAGGGATCGGCTAATCGGCGTAAAGCAATTAAGCGATTAGCCAGAAAGCATTTGCAAGTATCAAGGCAGCGTAAAGACTTTGCAGTAAAAACAGCAAGGTGCGTAGTTCGGTCTAACGACCTGATTGCCTATGAAGATTTGCAAGTGCGGAATATGGTTAAAAATCACAAATTAGCTAAGTCTATCAGTGATGCTAGTTGGTCAATGTTTCGGCAGTGGGTTGAATATTTTGGCAAGGTGTTTGGCAAGGTCACGGTTGCTGTACCGCCCCAATATACGAGTCAAAACTGCTCAAACTGCGGAAAGCAAGTTGTCAAAACATTGAGTCAGCGTACCCATCACTGTGGGCATTGTGGCACTGTATTAGACCGTGACCACAATGCAGCATTGAATATCTTAGCTAAGGGTCTAAATAGGGTAGGGCATACCCAAATTCACGCCTGTGGAGAGTTCGACCTCTGCCAAATAGATGTAAGTCTAGCTGGTAAGTTGTCTCAATGAATCAGGAATCACCGTCACTTCAGTGCGGGGAGTGTCAAGTCGTACCTGTGATTAATTCATCACCAAAATCAGTTATATTTCGTAAGGGACTAATTACAAAAGTAAATAAACAGCAACATATTATTACTTAATATCTCTATGGTGCGTCAACATAGTCTAAGAAAGGGATTAGGGGCAATATTACAGCCGATGGCACAGACCAAGCGCCATAACCACGACCATAATCAACAAGATCCACTAAATCACAAGGCTATAGCTGGATTCACCCTCATCGAAATCTTGGTAACTATTGTCATTATTGGCATTATGAGTGCCATCATTGCCCCGAGTTGGCTGGGATTTCTACGCCAGCAAGAGCTAAATACTTCCCAGAATCGCCTCTTCACTGCCTTTAAACGTGCCCAGAGTTTAGCGAAAAAAGAGCAAACCGAGTATCAAATTACATTTCGCACCACTGCCGATGAACAGGTACAGTACGCCATCCATAACAGCTTAGCGTTACCTAGCCCACCTACCGCCGCCAACCTCAACAGTCTACCCTGGGAAACCCTCAACGACTCCGTATATATTCCTAACTCTAGCTCTGGTCGTAAAGATGACTCTGGCATTGGTTACATTACATTTCAATCCGCCGGATCAGGCACAACTAAAATTTGGCGGATGCAGTTTGACGCTAAAGGCAACATCAGTGATCGGTTAGGGCGGGTCATTTTGCAACACAAAGCTGATCCCAGTATTGCGATGGCAAGACAGCAAAACAAACGAAGTATGCGCTGTGTTTTTGTCTCTACGGCTTTAGGGGCACTCCGTACCGCCAGCGATCAAAACTGTAATCAGTAGATCAACGATCAATGAATGATCAGTGAATCTATGTAAAGCCACCGTAACGAATCTGAGACGGTTTAGGATAATGTGTTAACGTAGGCGTTAGTACCCACTCACCATATCGGGTCAGCATCTGGAGAAGAGATTCAGGAAAGCTGTCCCCAAGGTACTCTAGCTCTAAATCTTTAGTTGCAAATCTTTGTGCATCAGTTTGTATATTTAGTCTTAACAGTCCAGTCCCCATAACCAATATGATTGATTTGCATTGCTTGAGTCAGAATCTCGGTGAATTTTCACGAGGTAATTGCCTAACAATCTGTGCTTTTTTAGTCCCGGCGAATTTGTTGGCTACACTGCAAACAATTATTTTTTGGTTCCTTGGTAAGCGACCGTCTTATATCTGGGCAACCACGACTATGGGCTTTGTCTACGCGACTTTAATGTTGCTCCATGTGATTAGTTGGTATGTGGTGGGGGTGGTCATGGCTCCAACTTTTATTTTGGCAGGCTTAGCAGTGGTCTGTCTGCTCATCAATGGTGGTGCTTTGTGGTGGCTCAAAAATGCCCAAACTATGGCGCAAATTGTGGCGGGTTTGGTGGTGGGCAAAAGAATTACCCACTGGGCATAGTCCCCTGTATCTGATGGGCAAAATTGGACAAAATCTCATCGGTCAAATCTAATCTCTAAAAATTTAGCTCCTAACTTCAAGGGTGATCAAGAAGTTAGGAGCTAGTTTTTGAGGGTTTGTTAGGGTTGAAATCCTAGGATTTGAATTCTAGAATTTCAATTTTGAGGCTTGAGATCTATTGAAATCTATTGACTACGACTAATTAATCGCCGCCTCCGCAAAATAGAACGACAACAGAGCCACCACCAAAACCCCAACCAAAATTGTCAGAATATATTGCTGTGATCGCCCGGAACTGGTGTATTTCAAACTTTCACCACTGAAAATCGAGGCAAATCCAAAGAAATTCACCACACCATCCACTAAATGACGATCCACCCAACTCAAAAAATCTGAGCCGCGACGCACCACCAACACCACAGTCCATTTATACAATGCCCTGACCTCGAGGTCGTCTGCCACAAACCTTTGCACCCCTTGCCAAATGGTACGGGTCACCGGCGGAGGCAACGGCACCGTACTACCCACAGCATAGTTTTGTTTGATGTAAATCCATATCCCTAAACCAAACCCTGCCAAACTCGAACCCACCAAGCTCATAATCGCTGGAGTATCCACCGCTAACCAGAGATGACGTACAGGATTCCATTGGGGCAACATCAGGGGCGTATGTAAGACCACCACCAGTAAACTCACCATTGGTAATGCCACTTGCCAACTCACTTCGGGACTACGGCGGGTTTTTGGCTTGGTATAACCCAAAAACATCAAACTAAAGACCCGCATTAACCCAAAAGCAGTAATTGCATTAACCAACAGCGCCACGATCACCGCCCAGTAATGCTTATCCCAAAATGCTTCTTGCCATTGCAGTAATACCCCAAAGCCCCCCAACGGCACGAAAGCCACTAGTCCCAAAGTTCCCACCACAAACGCCAACATAGTGACAGGCATCCGGGACCACAGCCCGCCCATTTCCGTCAGATCTTTGGTGAAAATCGTCATCATCACCGAACCCAAACTCATGAACAGTAAGGACTTGGCTAAACCGTGACTCAACAACAACCCCATTGCAATATCCGGCTGCTGCAAACCCACCGCAATAAACACTAACCCCAGATAAGCACTAGTGGAGTGACATAGAGCGCGTTTTGCATCGATTTGCGCCACCGCCACCAATGAAGCACCAATGGCAGTAATCGAACCAATGGCAACCAATGCCCCATCCACCACTGGGGACAAGGCTAAAACTGGCTGAAGTTTAATCAAAACATAGGCTCCGGCTCCCACCACCACCGAGTTACGTAGGATCGAAGCTGGATTGGGACCTTCCATCGCCTCATCAATCCACAGGTGCAATGGGACTTGGGCACATTTCCCTGTCGGTCCAGCAATCAAAGCCAAACCTAATAGCGTTGCTACCTGGGGGTTACTCGCAAAATATGCCCTAGTCTCTGGACTCGCTGCCCATACCTTCAGGTCAGAAAAATTTAAACTGTCAGTGATCGCCGACAGCGCCACCACTCCCATTAATAAAAATAAATCACCAACCCGTTTGGTCCAGAAAGCATCCCGTGCCGCTGCCACCACCAAGGGCTGCACATACCAGAAACCCACCAGTAAATAAGTCGAAAGGGTCAGCATTTCCAACAGGGCATAGCTTAGAAACAATGAATCACTTAAAGCAATGCCACTGATCGCCCCTTCAAAGAAACCCATCAACGCATAGAACCGCGCTAGGGCGTAGTCCATTTCCATCGAACCCAAACCATAAACCTGGGCGATTAAACTAATCCCCGACACCAGCACCGATACCGCTGCCGAAGCCATGGACACATCAAGGGCAAAAGACAGATTGAAGTCATAAGCCTGAAACCAAGTGACAGTCATCTCATGGGGTGGCAGCCCCCACATAGAGTACAACAAATAACAACTATGGCTCAGGGATAACACTGTCATGGTCAGATTCAAGTAAGCCGCCGGTCGAGGTCCCGTGCGAGTCACCCATCCCAAAGACCAAGGCAGGGTCAATATTGCACCCCCTAGCCCATAGCAGGGAATTAGCCAAGCCGTATCGAAGATCATGTTAACCGTAAAATTTATTGCTAAGGTTTATTGCTAAGGTCCAGAAAGCTGTCTCTCAAATTTGCCTGTAACCCGTCTGTAAAAAAGTTAGCCGTAAATTGATGCACACAAAACCAGGCATCGGGAATTTATCGGATTTACGCCACGGATTGTCAGTAATATGCTTAACAATACTCAATGAATTTAGCCAAAAATACAGGGATGAATTAAAAAATGATAGAGTTTTCTCTATATAAAATCCAGCAAAAAAGCAATTGACATCCAGCTTAGCGTAAAACTGAAGCACGATATCAAACAGGCTGAGGGGTATAGAGCTAGAGAGCGCCACCATTGACCCCCCAAGTGATTTAGTCCAAATTCGGCGATTGCGCCCATGATTAAAAGTGTTAAAAAGCGTTAAAAGAGTTGATAATAATTCATAGTTAAAATCAGTTAGAATCAAGTTTTTAGCTATCAGTTTCAGGAGATTAAGTCGTGGCAGCCAATCGCGCAGAGCGTTCGGAATCCGTTACTGGCAGTGTGTTACGGGGTACGCTGCGGGTTTTTGGCGGTGTGCTCTTGGGTGGCATTATGCTAGGCGGTGCTGCTGTGGCAGGTGGTTTGGTTGGTTTAGCCCTGTCATTTCGTGATCTGCCGGATGTGCGGGTTCTCAAGGGATATGTCCCTGCGGAAACTACCTACATATATGACATGAATGGTGAACTAATTGCCCGCATTCATGGGGATGTCAACCGCGAAGTAGTGGGCTTAGATCGGGTGTCGCCCCACCTTAAGCGAGCCGTTTTAGCCATTGAAGATTCTTATTTTTATACCCATAGGGGAGTTGATCCTAGCGGTATCGCTCGTGCCACTTTTGCCAACTTTAGCGCGGGTAGCACTGTAGAAGGTGGTTCGACTCTGACCCAGCAGCTAGTCAAAAACCTCTTTTTGAGTAATGAGCGCAGCCTGAACCGTAAAGTCGCTGAAGCAGTTTTGGCGATGCGGGTAGAGCAAGTATTTACCAAGGAACAAATCTTGGAAATGTACTTAAACCAAGTATTTTGGGGCAACAACACCAACGGCGCAGAAACCGCCGCCCAAAATTACTTCGGTAAATCCGCCGCTGATCTGACCCTAGCCGAGTCAGCCATGATGGCAGGGATTATCCAGGCTCCATCGGTGTTTAATCCTTTTAATGACTTCAAGGTTGCCAAGCAAAGACAATCTCTGGTTTTGGATCGGATGCTGGAATTAGGCTGGATCACCCCCCAAGAAGCCAAAGCTGCTAAAGCCCAAGCCATCAAGCTCAATGACAAAGGCATTTCTTACGAAGCGAGCCGTGTGCCCTATGTCACCCAAGCCGTTACTGCCGAACTAGAAGAAAAATTCGGTAAAGACATTGTGCAGAAAGGTGGCTTGCGGGTACAGACAACCATTGATTTGAAATTGCAGCGCATTGCCGAAGCTGCTGCCGAAGAAGGAGCGAAAGAATTACAAGAGCGTGGCGCAAACGCCGGACAAATGGCAATTGTTGCCGTTGATCCTCGCACAGGATATGTCAAAGCCATGGTGGGTGGTGTTGGTGAATTCAAAAAGAACCAATATAACCGTGCTGTGTTAGCGCGGCGACAGTTGGGATCTTCATTTAAGCCCTTTGTGTACTATGCCGCTTTTGCTACGGGCAACTATCACCCTGATACATTCATCGATGACAGCCCCATTAGCATCCCTGACGGTGACGAACCCTATCAACCCCGTAACTACGATAATACGTTTATGGGGTCTATTTCCATTCGTAAAGCGGTGGCAGTTTCGCGGAATATTCCGGCGATTAAACTCGGTTTAGAGGTCGGTAATGCTAATGTGGTTGCCCTTTGTCAAAAGTTAGGCATTAAGAGTCCGATTATTCCTGTGGTATCGTTGCCCCTCGGTGCAGCAGATGTGACTCCCCTAGAGGTCGCTGGAGCCTATGCAGTGTTTGCCAGTGGCGGCTATCGTCCTAAGGCGGGAGTTAGTATGATTGCCAGGGTGACAGACAGCAGTGGCAACATTGTTTTAGACAACACCCCGAAAATGGAGCTAATCCTCGATCCCATTGCCGTGGCGGAGTTGACTGATACCCTCAGAGGTGTAGTCACGGGCGGTACAGCCACCGATGCCCAGTTACCCGACGGTAGACCAGTGGCAGGTAAAACTGGTACTACATCAGACTTCCGTGATGCTTGGTTTGTGGGTTATACCCCGCAGCTAGCCACAGCCATTTGGATCGGTAACGATGACTATACCCAAATGTCCTATGGGGTCACAGGGGGCGTGTATGTCGTACCGATTTGGCGTAAGTTCATGGAAAAAGCCCTAGCTGGCACACCTATTGAACAATTCCCAGTGGGGCGCGAGATACCTGCGGAAGAGAAACCCCCTGCTAAGAAGAACTAATCTGAGGCAATTAGTCTGCAAAAAACTAGTGCCACAGCGCTCTAGGACGTGCTGCAAAGGGTGCGGTAAAAATTTTGCCTAAAAATTGAATTTAGGGGTTGCGTAGATCCATTTTGCAGTGTTATATTTTGTAAGCGCTGAAAAAGAGGTCTTGAAAAAAGCCTTCACGCAACCCCCCAAGCCGGGATAGCTCAGTTGGTAGAGCAGAGGACTGAAAATCCTCGTGTCACGAGTTCAAATCTCGTTCCTGGCATTCTTAAAACCCTAGATCGATCCTTTGCTCTACGCAAGCTGTGATCATCTGACTGGAACCGTGTTTGGTGACTGGGTTTCGTTGTTTAAATTGAATAAATTGAATTGGATAATGGGAACGGTAATAACATTGATTGGAGCGTGCTAATAATCTGCCTTAGATCGATGTAATTTAGGGCTTGGTTAATGACTTAATTAACTGAGTGCGTTTTTCTATTTTTGCTATCACGGAAGTTTTAAACCCATGACGGTCTCCATGTATCAAGTGCTAGTGCCTTCATTAGTACGGACTTTTAATAATCTCGTGGGCATTCTCGAAAAAGCGGCTGCCCATGCCACAGCTAAAAATATTGATCCAACGGTATTAATTAATGCGCGGCTGTACCCCGATATGTTTGCCCTAGCGCGGCAAGTACAGATCGCCACTGATATCGGTCGCAAAGGGGCGGCACGGCTGGCTGATGTAGAAGTCGCTGCCTATGCCGACCAAGAAGCCTCTTTCCCTGAACTGATCGA
Organism: Pseudanabaenaceae cyanobacterium; assembly: GCA_044358815.1. Classification (GTDB taxonomy): domain Bacteria; phylum Cyanobacteriota; class Cyanobacteriia; order Pseudanabaenales; family Pseudanabaenaceae; genus JBAXSK01. Next base: position 15,121 of record JBIKNH010000065.1, read on the forward strand.
ACGGGTCAAAAATACCATTACATTTCTTGAGTCTCTGACCCCAGAACAGATTGATGGCACTGAAGAGAAAGAGATTAATCTCAGTTTTGGGAAACAGAGTTTTAGCTTTTTGGGGCAGCCCTATGTATTAGGCTTTATTTTGCCTAATGTTTATTTCCATGTCACCACTACCTACGGGATTCTGCGCCACTGTGGTGTGGAATTGGGTAAAGTAGATTTCTTGGGCAAGCCAGAATAACCAGCAGAACAGATGATTTCCCGATCTTTTAGACTTATCACGCCAGAAGATCGGGAAATAGATTCCATAATTATTTGCTTGGTTCTGATTTGCTCAATTCGGCTATGGTTTAATCGGCTATGGTTTAAAGCGTAGTTCCACCCGACGATTCATCGCTCTACCTAACTTTGTATCATTAGATGTAATAGGCAGATAGGAAGACTTTCCTTCAAAAACTACTCTATAGCGATCTCGGTCCATGCCTTCTGCTTCTAGAAATCGCGTCACTGATTCACTGCGTTCCTTAGATAGTGCAACATTAAAGGTATTGTCACCTTTAGCGTCAGTATGACCCACAATGCTGATTGTGCCTGAGCTTACATTAGCTAAGCCATTCACTTTCTGCCAGAATTGCCGCAATTTACGGGCTTCCTCTGGTTTAATTGCGCTAGATTCTAAATCAAAGTAAACAATGACACGTAACAGGTTGCTTTGAGGAGAGCTTGGAGCGGTGTTTGGCGATTGACTAGATTGAGTACCTGAAGTTCCACTATTCCCAGATTTGGGATTGTTGCTGTTAGGGACATTGCTAGAGGTATTATTTGGGGAGTTCCTGGGTGAGGCAGTATTATTGGAATTAGCACTGGAACTAGTTGAAGTTATGATCGACTTTTGACTAGTTCTCGATGGTGCTGGGGTTCTATTGGTGGTTCTAGGGGCAGGACTGGCAGGGCTATCAATACTAACGCTACGATCAATAGAGCGGTTAATGATACGGGCAAGACTTCCCTGTCCCAAATTGCGCCTTAGAAGGATGGGTTTTCCACTGGCAATGCCTGGGGTAGTTGGGGTAGAACTTGGGGTGTCATTAATTGGGGTAGTGTTTTCAGAAGAATTTGTTGAATTATTAGATGGTGCAGTTGTGGGGTTAGCTGTTCTGGACTGATTAGCCTGGGACAGACTGAGACCTTCATTAATCAACTCTGGTAGGATTTCTAGTTCAGTAACAGCATCAGGAATACCTTGATCAGTGCCGTCAAAAGCTGACGAGTCAGCAATTACGGAATTGTCAGTGGTTTTATCAATGCTACTTTGGGTAAGATTACCCTGACTGAGATTCCCTTGGGCTAAGTCTCCCTTTTTGTTGGGATCAGCTTTAGCAGTGTCAGTTACAGGATTGCTCAAAGGTGGGACTTTTTTGGCTAGATAACCCAACTTAGGCACAACATAGGGCGGACGAATTGGTGCAATTCCTTTAGGATTAGGATTTAATTGGCTCTTGGGATCAATCTCAGCGTTATTTACCGCATCTTTGTTCACAATGCCACTAATGAACCACCATAAAGCTCCACCTACCCCTAGAAGTAATAGACTGAGTAAGGTAAAACCCAAAGCATAGCGCCGCCACTGCTCCGGTAGCTTGATGGCAACAGGTTTTGCAATAGCTGTCACTGGGAATGTTTTTTTGTCGCGCCAGACATCTTTTATGGCTTGGCTGAGTTTCGATATCTTGGTGGGAGGAACTGTGCTAGGGGGGGGACTTAGTTCTGTTTGGGGCAGTTCTGATTTAGGTGGTTTTGGTTGGGCTGGTAGTTTAGTTTCTAGTTTGGTTGGTGTTTGAGTTGTTGGCTTAGGTGTTGGCTTAGGTGTTGGTCTGATTTCGATTCTAGTTTCTGGTAGAGGTTCAGGACTGGGTTGATGTGCCGCAGCTATGGCTAGGCTCTCAAAATCGAAAAAAGCCTTAGGGCTAAATGGTGTCAGGGGTGCAGGGACTGAGACCTCTTGCCGTAAGCGATGACCATTTACTTCTAATTCAAACCATTTTGACGTAACGGGCATGATGAACTTAACCCTAGCAGGTAAGCCATTGTCTAAAATCTTAATGCAGTTTCCTTGGTCATCATAAATTTTGGCTTTTGGGGCAACGATTTGGTGGTCAGTCACCACTTCAGCGAAAATCCGCCCTAAATGATCCATTTCGTCAGCGATTTTGTAGTCCCACAAATCTACTTGGTTATGGGAATCGAAATTATCTAGTTCCTGTAATTGATAACGATCAATTTCTGTACCTACTCCCACCAAGACGAACTTACAATAGTTTTTAGTGCCTTGGGCAATTTCTTGGGACAAGTTACGGGTGTACTGTTTGACTTCCGCTAGGTCGTTGATACGTCCGTCCGTCAGGAAAATAAATAAGCCTCGTTTGGCAGTGCCGTAGTTTTCGACAAAATAGCGTACCGCTGGTAACAAATGAGTAGTTCTGCCTAGTCGCGCTCCCCGTGGACCTGTAATCGTGAGAGTGTCACAGGATTCTGAATCAAATTCACCAATAAATTCGACTTCGTTACCGCGTCCACAACCCCAGTAAACTAAAGCGGTGGCTCCTTTACCGTCAATGGTGGCTGCCAGATAGCTAGTAAAGCTCCTAACTAAGGGCTGAAGTAAATTATCCGTAGGCTGAAAGTTATAGCCTTTGCTTAAAATCTCTTCATAGGTTTGACGATCAATCCGTCGCACCGGCTCGCCATCTTCAATGCTAGATTTGAGTTTTCCAGTGCGGATATATTCAATCAAAATTTCCGGATGAATCCGTCCTGAAACCTTGTGCCCATAGAGTCGCTTCATGGAGGCACTGCCGTCAATGGCTAACCCCGTGCGCCACCCTTCAGCAAAGTCCCCCGATGGTTGCACTAGGATGGTAAACTCAACAATTTGCTCCTGTTGATTGACAGTGACATTTACCTCCCCCAGGGCTTTGTCTACCAAGTTACTGGGTAACTGGATTCGCCGTGGCGCAGTTTGCTGGTTGTGATGCGCTCCTTGTTGTTTGGGACGAGGTGGTCTGCCCCCAGGGATGCCAAATGTATTACCAGATTGGGTTTGCATAGCTTTTGTCTCGCCCCTAGCGTCAATTCCACACACTAAATGCCTGTCTATACCATAAGTTAGGGTACATATTCAAGGGTTTGTCAGAAGTTGGCTAGACATGGGCTAGCGTTAACGTATCGGCATCAACCAGCAGGTAATAGAAAATAAAAATTGCAACCGTGATTAGGTACACTCACTACCTGTAAATGAGTATTCATTTTAGTTAAATAAGTCTGACAGAGCACTAAACCCAAGCCAGTCCCCTTTTCCCTTGCCGTACCTAAACTAGAGAATTTGCCTTTACCATGTAATATCTTTTCAATATTTTCCTTGGTGATGCCCACTCCTGTATCACGCACTCCAATGTAAACATGTTCTATTGTCGGTTCAGCAAACAAGGTCACACTATCGCCCCGATTCGTGAATTTAACTGCGTTACTCAACAGATTACGCAACACAATTTCCACCAAATTGGGGTCGCCATATACTGCTAGGGTTGGGTCGATTGCTTTGATTAGAATAACTCCTTTTTTTAGTGCATTTTCCCTAACCCAATTCAGGCTTTTATCTGCTATGGCATTCATGTTAAAGCTTTGAGAATTAGTTTTTTGCCCTTGGATTTGTTCCCTAACCCAATTGAGGACATCCTCTAGTTGCTGCATACTCTGAGTCAGATTTGGTCTAATTTCTTGAATTAGTTCCCCTAAATCTTGAGTTCCCAGCAGACCATTATCGAAAAGCTCTAAAACCCCTGACAAAGAGGCTAAGGGTGTTCTGAGATCATGAGACAATACCGATAAAACTTGAGATTGCAAAAGATTTACTGCTTGTAGAGCGTTTTTTTGCTCTTCAATGATAGCGATACTTTCCTCCATTTGCTTTACTTTAAGCCGGAGTTCCAATTGTTTTTCTACCTGTTTAGCCAAAATCCTTAAGATGTAACGTTCTCTGTCCCCTAAATGACGAGGCTCTCTACCAATAATGCACAGGGTTCCCAGTTTATAACCTTGGGCAGAATTGAGGGGCTGACCAGCATAAAACCGAATGTGAGGATAACCCGTGACTAAGGGATTATCATGAAATCGTTCATCTTGGGAAGCGTCACTTATTTCAAATACATGATCTTGATGAATGGCATGGCTACAGAAAGCAATGTCTATGGAAGTCTCAGTAGCATCCAAACCAATTTTAGCTTTAAACCACTGGCGCTGATTGTCTAGCAAACTAATTAGAGAGATTTCCGCATCACATAATAGGGCGGCTAACCTGACAATATCATCGAAATCAGGTTCTGGTTCGGTGTCAAGGATATCGTACTTTAATAAGTCGGCATAACGTTCTAATTCATTAGGCAATGGATCGGCAGGAAT
>JBIKNH010000066.1:0-19481 GCA_044358815.1 Pseudanabaenaceae cyanobacterium
GCCCCATAAAACCCTGGCATCTCTGCCGTCTCGCCACCTAGGAGCGCACAGCCCGACTGTTTACAGCCCTCAGCAATGCCTCTGACCACTTCCACCAACTGATCCGGCTCTAACTTGCCTGTCGCCAGATAGTCCAAGAAAAATAACGGCTCTGCCCCAGAAGTCAGCACATCATTAACGCACATCGCCACCAAATCAATCCCAATGGTGTCGTGTTTGCCATAGGTTTGCGCAATTTTGAGCTTAGTCCCCACGCCATCGGTTCCGGACACCAGCACCGGTTGGCGATACCCCGCAGGAATCTCGAAACAGCCGCCAAAACCGCCTAAGTCACCAAACACCCCTGAGCGATAGGTTTTTGATACCAATGAGCGAATTTTGTCTACAAAAGTGCGCCCTGCTTCGATGTCAACGCCTGCTTGCCGATAGTCCAATGCCAATACTCCCAAATGGTTCCTGAAATGCTTTAACTTTTGCCTAGCTGTTGTGCCCGTTGGGTTGCTGCCAGAACTGCTTCTATCATAGCGGAACGGATGCCTGCTTGTTCCAGTTGTCTGACTCCGGCAATGGTAGTTCCCCCTGGACTGGTAACCCGGTCCTTAAGTACTGCCGGATGGATGCCTGTTTGTTGTAACAACTTAGCTGTACCGAGGATCGTTTCGATCGCCAACTGCATTGCCGTATTGCGAGACAAACCAGCGGCAACACCACCATCAGCCAAGGCTTCTGCCACCAATGCGATATAAGCTGGACCAGAACCAGACAAGCCCGTGACCGCATCCATTAAAGTTTCCGGTACCTCCACTACACCACCTACTGCCTCGAAAATGCGCCAACTTTCGGTCTTTTGGGCATCGGTCACCGTAGGACCATAGGCTAAGGCAGTCACCCCAGCACCTACTTGGGCGGGGGTATTAGGCATAGCTCGCACTACTGCCAAGTTTTCGTGGCGATTGGCAGGTAAAACTTGATTTAGTTCCTTGAGGGTTACCCCTGCTAGGATCGATAACACTAAGCCACTCTGCAACGAGGGCAACTGCGCCATTACCTGAGAGAGAACTTGAGGCTTCACAGCTAACAACAATGTCTCGGCGGCTGCCACTAGAGTATTATCCCCAGTGACCTGCACCCCATAGGTTGAGGCGAGGAAATCCCGCCGTGTCGCCACAGGTTCACTAACATAAACTTCACTGGCATGATAAACCGAACGGGAAAGGAGGCAACTTAGAATCGCCTCCGCCATTACGCCGCCGCCAATAATGCCGAGCTTTACACTTAACTTAGCCACTAATTATCTCTGCCATGACAGGGATTCCACCCTTAGTTTATTTCTTGGCTCAATCTTGGCTTAACCTATGACTGAGCGAAACGAGTTGCCGGAGCTTCTGCGGTCCAAGCTGGAGCAGGGGCTGCTGCGGGACGCACTACCCGAGGTTGAGGCATTGGTGCTTCGTTCATGATGCCAGATTGGGTTGTGACTTGAACACAAGAAGGCGCAAACAGGAAGATACTGTCGCCAATGCGCTCCTGGTGACCATCCAGAGCATAAGTACCACCAGCGACGAAATCCACTGCACGCTGAGCTTGCTCAGGGTCCATCATAGTCAAGTTGAGAACCACAGACTTGCGCTCCCGTAAAGCTTGAATAGCTTGGGGCATTTCTTCAAAGCTCCGAGGCTCCATCACCATGACTTGAGACAGTCCATTTGCAGCTCCAGGCATACCAATCACATTTCCTAAACCTTCATTGTTAGCACTTGGACGAAAAGAACTACGCTCACGATTACGGCGAGGTTGAGTTTCTTCTGCTGCCGGAGCAGGGGTGTTTTCCTCTTGATATAACTCTTGGTATTCACGGGTAGAGGCTTCGTCGTACTCATACTCGTACTCTTGCTCTTCGGATAGTCCAACAAAATCTTTGAGCTTAGTAAAAATTCCCATCTTGAATCAACTCCTAGAATGTAATGCTCAAGTCACAGCAGCGTAATTAAGCGTAATCAGCGGTCAAGTGGCGATCAAATAGTGGTCAATTTTTGGCGATTTGGGGGCTAGAAATTGATTTGGGATCTGATCGGCAAAGTGGTCAGTTAGTTGGATCAAGCCTTGAACTATTGCCAAGTTTGAGGCGGTGTTTCAAGCTGACTAGTTCTCGGTGCAAGGGTCTCCTTCGGCAGTACTACCTAGGGACTCTTGGACATCCCCTAACAGTTTGCTCCTAATTTTTGTTAATCTGTAGTTAACATATGGCTAGGCGCTATTCGGGGTACAAGCTTAGCACCTGTGTCAAGGGAAGTCTACAGGTGCAGCGGGTCAGTCATGGATTTAAGTTGCGGTACTATCTGGCACTAATAGCTTAGACCTTAAACTAAGGCTTTTCTTAAGGATTTGGCGACGGCTCGCGGCAACAACCAAACCTTGAAGGTAAAAGGATGTAACTGGATTGCAACTTTTAGCCTGAGACTGTAACCGATATTGGGACAAAAAGCTAGATCTATCTGTTAAGTTTTTTGTCATGAAACTGGTCTGGTCACTTTTTGTGGTTTTACAGTGCAATTTGTGCGGGTTTGTGATGTGTTTGTGATGGGTTTTGCCAGTTGGGGTATTGATGGCGCGGTATTGGCTGGGAATTGATTTTGGCACTTCTGGTGTGCGAGCGATCGCCGTGGATGCGCTAGGGAACGTGGCAGCTAATGTGCGCTCTGGGATTGCCTCTGGAGATGGACTAGGACAGGGTTTGACGGGCAATATTAGTAATAATTTTCCTGGTGATTTTTCTGGGAACTCTGCCAACAATATTACAAATGGCAACGAGCCTGAAACCGATTCAGCAATGAGTTTAGGTTATAGATTGCCTCAGGTTACCTCATGGCGGGAGGGATTACGACAAGTTTTAGCAAATTTACCCCTTGAGGTGCGTTCTGGTTTGGCGGGGATTGTAATTGATGGCACTTCGGCGACGGTGGTGTTGTGTAATGGCGCTGGTGTGCCGATGAGTCGGGTGCTGACCTACAGTGACGGGGCGGATCGTTCTACATTGGCAGCTATGAGGGCAATTATGCCAGAGGGACACCTGGCAGCTAGTGCTACAGCGACATTGCCAAAGGTAGCGCAGTTGTGGCAAGAGCTAACAACCCAATGCCGTAATTTTGATGATGCTCCAGATTTTGCGTCAGACTTTGTATTAGATGATTTTGTATTAGATGATGCAGACGACATCAATATATATGTGATGCATCAGGCGGATCTGTGTGGTTACTGGTTACATGGTCGGGTGGGGATCACGGACTACCACAACGTTTTGAAGCTGGGATATGATCCGGTGCGATTGGCTTATCCCGATTGGTTACAAGACTGGTTACGGGACAGGGTAAATCCACATCGGCAAAAACTACATTTACCGCAAGTTCTAGCCCCTGGGGAGCCAGTGGGTTTGATTGAGCAGTATTGGGTAGAGACTTTAGGTATTAACCCTGATTGCGTCATTGGGGCGGGAACTACTGACAGCACGGCGGCATTTTTAGCTAGTATTGCACCCTCGGCTCCGGCGTTGGGGATGGCGGTTACTTCCCTTGGTTCGACAATGGTGATGAAGGTTTTAGCAGCGGAGCCTTTAACGGATTTGAGTTACGGCGTTTATAGTCATCGTTGGGATCAAGGGGAAGCAACTTTCTGGCTGGTGGGTGGAGCTTCTAATACAGGGGGGCGGGTGTTACGGCAATTTTTTAGTGATCAGGAGTTACGGGAATTAACCGAGGCAATTGATCCTGAGGTTGATAGTCCTTTGGATTATTATCCACTGCCACAGATGGGGGAACGGTTTCCGGTGAATGATCCCAACATGTTGCCTCGGTTAAGTCCTAGACCGGAAAACTCAGCAGATTTCTTGCATGGACTGCTCACCAGTATGGCGAGGATTGAGACACAGAGTTACGGGGTTTTGCGGGACTTGGGTGCGCCGTTGCCGCAAAGGATTTACACCGCAGGGGGTGGGGCACAAAATCCGGTATGGACGCGGTTACGGCAGAGACAAATGGGTGACAGGTTTAATCCCATGCCCCAGATTTTAGCGGCACAGGAGACGGAAGCGGCTTATGGTGCGGCGCTATTAGGGCGGATGAAGATTGGATAGTGGTGAGTTTTGTGGTGGAGTGATCCCCCCTAGCGCCCCTTAGAAAGGAGGATTTAGGGGGATCAAATCAAACTATTAGAAATTATTAGAAATTAGCGGTAATTAGTGAACTGCAAAGCTGCCGGAAAGTCCTGACTTTTCACTAGTTGAATAATGCTTTGGAGATCGTCTTTAGACTTAGCAGAAACCCGTAAAGCTTCCCCTTGAATTGTGGCTTGACATTTAGGAAAAGCATCACGAATTGACTTGGAAATCTTTTTGGCTAAGTCTTGGGCAATGCCTTGTTTCAGGTTAATTACCTGATGGACTCGATTACCACTGGCGGACTCTGGCTCTTTGTATTCAAAAATTTTGAGGGACAGGTTGCGTTTTAATGCCTTGGTTTGCATCACATCAACCACGGAGGCTAAAGTAAATTCACTGTCAGTTTTAATCGTAATACTGTCTTTATCTAAATCGATTTCAGTATTGGTGTTTTTGAGGTCATAACGACCTGAAATTTCGCGGCGGGTTTGATCCAAGGCATTAACTAACTCTTGACGATCAAATTCGCTCACGATATCAAAAGAATATGAAGCAGCCATTATGCGATCAGCCTAAAATCAATCTGTTATTGCTGGTTAAGTATAACCTGACTGGAAATCCATTGTTTGATCACTATAACGGTTGCGGTTACTGTTTTTTTCTCGCAGAGCTTTGTGGTCAAAATGTGGGGCAAACTGAATTTATCCTGCTAGATCGAGTAGATTTTTGTCTGACATGCTCTGATAAACTCTGTTAAAGCTAAATGTCAGTAACTTATCTTGAGTCGTTAACGAGCGCCTCATTGATGAGGGGGCAAGGTTAAGGATGACTTGAATAAGTTTTGTCAGTGGAGCTAAAGCTGTTGAGCTTATACTGTATATAACTAAATCACTAGACCATACCGCTTCAAAAATGGCTCAAGTTTATCTGGACTGATTGGCTTGGGAAGACCAAGATTTTTTATTAATCTTGCGATTTTCTTTTCCTTTCTAATCGTATCAAATGGTAGAGCAAGACCTCGACCATAAGCTTCCATCCAACGATCCCTAAGTACGGTCTCAGCATTGTTTACTTTACTAAATTCAGCATCAAAAGTCACTATCAGCCTAATAACAATATCACTTAGTCCTACTACTCCCCTCAACTTGAGTAATATTGGATCACCTTTCTGAATAATCGGCGTATGATCTGGTATTTCTGTAACACCAAGATTAATGGTCGTTAACGGCTGAAATGCCGCGTATGCTTCTACAGCTTTTATATTAGCCATGCCACCATGATGAATAAGAGAATTTCGGCATTCTTTGAAATATCTATAGCACTTTAGAAGATTTTCAATATGAAACAAAGAATATTTAGAGTTTCTTACAAGAGTTGGATATATTGAGGCACTTAACTCCGGAGATACACTTATTTGAAGTGATGTAAGAGCATTACTTATTCCTTTATTTCCATTGGTAGGGAACTGAAAACTATCTTTTAAGTTATTATTTATTCCCAGTTCGCCAAAGACGTAATCTAGCCAAGCCTCGTATAGCGCACAGATTTCAATCAACAGAAATTTCGCAAGTTGCTCTTGCTGCTCATCCCAGGTTGACTTAATACAGGCTCTTCTCAGGTTAATCCCATGAATTCCACTACCAGCAACAAAGTTGCTCAACAATGTCTCGTCATCAATACTTGGATTATCAAGTATGAACTTATCTACTTGATAACGTAAGTTCCATATTGCAGCAGCCGTAGGCCATACAAAGTCATATAAATCTGTGATACGAGAGGCAATTTGACTGCTAGAACTAAAAAATAGGTTTTGAGGCATAAACTTTTGGGCATTTCATGGTGTTTGCATACCTAAATTTGTAGGAAAATGTTAATTTTTACATATAAATTTGTTAAATAAGATATGAGCAATAGGGTAGGAGAGTGGTAGTTCATCCCCCAAACAACATATCACTCTAATTCACTCGCACATCCTAACTACTTACCAGACTGGCTTGACTGCGGCTTCACTCGGTTCCACAAAATCACCCGATTGTCAAATCCACCACTCACTAACCAATCGCCCTGACGACTAAAAGCAATGGACGACACACCGCTACTATGTTCGGTCAAAGTTTGGTAAACCTGCCTCTCGGACACGTCCCAAAGCCGAATCGTGCCATCTTCGCTACCACTGGCAATAGTTTTACCATCAGGACTAAACCGGATCGTGTGTACGGTTCTGGTATGTCCCCGCAAAACATAGTTTTCCTCGGTTTGCATACTCCAGAGGCGAATCACGCCGTCCTCTGTGCCTGTGGCAATCCATTTGTTATTGGGGCTAATATCAATGCAACGTAAAGGGCTGTTTTTGTCGCCGAGACGCTGTACTGCTTTGCCAGTTTCCAGGTTCCAAATTACAATCTCGCCGTCTTTGTTGGCAGTTGCCACTAGTTTGTTATCGCTACTGAAGGCAATGTCATAAACGCTTGTGCCAACGTTGATTGTTCTGTTGGTGGGTTTATTTTTGTCAGCATTTTTAGGATTGTTTTGAGGATTGCTCTTAGGATTGTTTTGAGGCTTAGGGTTGAGTTGTAATTCCCATCGGCGGACTGTACCATCAGCACTACTGCTAAATAATGTATCGTCATCCTGAAATAAAACTGTATAAATCCGGTCGCGGTGACCAGTTAAAGTTTGTAATAATTTGCCGCTGCTGACTTGCCAGATTTTGATGGTACTTTCACTACTGCCAGTGGCGAGCAGTTGACCATTGGGACTAAACCCTAAATCATAAATCCGGTCGGTGTGACCTTTCAGGGTGTATTTTTGCTTTTGGGTTTGGCGATCCCAAATAATCACACTGCGATCGCCGCTGCCACTGGCAACCCATTGTCCATTGGGAGAAATACCCACCGCATACACTTGGTCACTGTGGCTGAGGAGAGTTTTAAATAGTCGGTAGTTGGAGTGATTAAGGGGTGGATTTGGGGATACCCCATTGGTGACAGTTGCTCCGCCCCCTAGGGAATTTTTTGGGGCAGAGGCTTGGTTACTTAGCCCGATCAATACGATCCCCCCTAGGACTAGGGTCCCCACCGCGCCAAAACCGAGCCACTGTTGCCAATAACCAAATGTTTTGCCGTCACGCTTTACAAATAAGGGGATGATATGGCTCAAGTCCCGCAGAGTATGTCGCGGCGGACGGGAGTTATTATTGCCATCGCTTTCGGTTACAGAATTGTTAGTGGCAGGGGGCTGGGGGATGGTGTGGGAATTACTGTTGGTTAAGGAATCTGACAGAGCATCTGGTAAGGGAGTTCGTAAGGTTGGCGGTGCTAGGTTTTTAAAGGGATCCATAGGGGTCACTACGGTGGGCAAATCAGGATTAGCAATCGTTTGATAAGTTGGCTCCCCTAAACCGCAGGCTTGACGACACTGCACCACTGCTCGTAATGCCTCATCCGCTGAGCCGTGTCTTTGCCGAAAGTCATACCGTACCATTTGATTAATCACGGTAATCAGTTGTGGCGGCGCATCAGAGGCGTATTCCTGCCAAATTATTTCTAGGTTGGCATCTTTGAGTAACTGGTAGGGGGGAATACCAGTGAGGGCTTGAATCCCGATCATCCCCACAGCATAAATATCACTGGCGAGTTTGGGTTCCCCTTGGGCTTGTTCGCTGGGCATATAACCAGGTGTGCCAATGCCGACGGTGAGATTATTCGTACTGGTCAGCATTTCCAGTTCGGTATTGAGGTGTTTCACCACGCCGAAGTCGATTAAAACCAATTGCTGATCCCGATCCCGTCGGATGATATTTTCCGGTTTAAGATCGCGGTGGATTACATTCTGCTGATGCACAAAACTCAGCACCTCTAGAGTCCCCAACATGATGTCAATCACTTGGGCGGGGGGCAGTTTCTGGTTGGGTAGCATTTCCTGACTGAGATCCACCCCTTCGACATACTCTTGCACTAGAAAAAAGTCATCTTCCTCGGAAAAGTGGGCGAAGAGTTGAGGAATCCGATCATGGGAGCCAAGGCGGTAGAGCATTTGGGCTTCATTATCAAAAAGCCGCAATGCTAGGTTATGCATTTCAGGGGCAGGGTTACGGGGTTTGAGACGTTTCACCACGCGATAGGGCGAGTCTGGTAAATGCACATCTCGACATAAAAAAGTTTCACCAAAACCGCCACTGCCCAAGCGCTTCAGTAACTTGAAATGCCCGCCAATAACTTGACCAGGAGCTAAATTTGTCGCCATAGATGCCACCAATGGAAGTGTCGAGAATAATCCTCAGTCTGGTTTGATCACCGAATTGGATCGGTTAGTTTGATCAATTAATCCGATGATTGGTCAAAGTAAGTGATCTGCAATTGATCTGTATTGGTTGATCTAAATTACCTAAATAACTGAGTTGCCCGTCTAGTTGCCTTTGATTTTGACATATTTAACCGAAATGCCAAGGGATTGTTTAGGATCGATATCTACGATGGATATTAGATCACTAAATCAAATCGGAAATTAATCCTATGGACTGGACTTTTGCTTTGGAACATTGGGCGACGGATTGGGTAAACCAATATTTAACCGCTGGCTCGTGGCTGACTTTTGCGGTGGTTTTAGGGGCAGGTTTAGCCACCAGTTTAACCCCCTGCACACTATCGATGCTGCCTTTAACCATTGGCTACATCGGCGGCTATGAAAGTAAAACCGTTTGGCAGTCGGCGGTGCAGTCGTGTTGGGTTTTTTTTGGGTTTTGCCCTAACTCTAACGGGATTTGGCATGGCGGCGGCGCTTTTAGGCAAAATCTATGGACAAACGGGCTGGGGTTGGTCGGTGATCATGGGACTGGTGGCGATCGTCATGGGGTTACAACTGCTTGAGGTCATTTCACTACGGTTCCCGAACTGGGGCAACTGGGAAATATCGCAGCAGTTACCCCATAGTGTCCGGTCGTTTTTGGTGGGGCTATCCTTTGGATTTGTAGCTTCTCCCTGTAGCACCCCTGTCCTGGTGACTTTACTAACTTGGGTTTCTAGTACGGGCAACCTGTGGTTAGGGGCGCAATTGCTTTTAGCCTATGGTTTAGGTTCGGTGTTACCCTTAGCAATCGCAGGCACTTTTACCGGACTGATTAAAGGATTACTCGGTTTGCGCCAATGGTCTGGGGCACTGAATAGCATTAGTGGCGTGATTCTGCTAATTTTTGGTACAGTGTCAATTCTGAAATGGGTAGTTTGATGGGCTATGGATTATGCCATTGATTTCGGGACGAGTAATACGGTGGTTGCCTGTCGTCATAGTGGGCAAGGGCAAGGGGACGGCTCAGATTCTAGTACCGTAATTAGTACCGTGACGCTCCCTTTTAGTGCGGTAATTTTAGATAATCCACCGCTGATTCCTTCGTTGGTCTATGTGGAAAATGCCGCCACTGGTGCAGTCTTAGTTGGTCAGGAAGTCTTAGACCAAGGTTTAGAAGGTAAAGCTGGGCATCAGTCAGGGCGGTTATTTCGCGGTTTCAAACGGGGGATCAGTAGCCCAGGGGGATATGGTTTTGTGCCCCAAGTGGATGATAGAGAAGTCTCTTTTGCCCAAATTGGTGAATGGTTTCTCGGTCGGGTGTTGTCTGCTTTAACGGAAATAGATTCCTTAACTTTAACGGTTCCGGTGGATAGTTTTGAAGCCTATCGCCAATGGTTAACTAATGCCTGTCAGCGGTTACCGAATTTGGAGAGTGTGAAACAGATTCGTTTACTGGATGAACCGACGGCAGCGGCTTTGGGCTATGGCATTGATCACGGCACACAAACTCTGTTAGTGGTGGATTTTGGCGGCGGTACATTGGATTTATCGTTAGTGCGATTGACTCTACCGGATCAATCAGACAAATTAGAGAACAATACCTCAGGTAATCCTAATAACAATCCCCCAAAGCCTAAATTCGGTTTAGGTACATTACTGAAATGGGGGGAACGCGCTACGACCACATTACCACCGCGCCAAACCCAGCCCACTGCCAAGGTTTTAGCCAAGGCGGGACAAAATCTCGGTGGTATTGATGTGGATCATTGGTTAATGGAATATTTTCGCGAGCGGCTGGAAATTCCTCAAAATGCTTTAACCATGCGTTTAGTGGAAAAGCTCAAAATTGCTTTATCCCATGAACAGACGGCAACGGAAACCTACTTTGATGATGTGACGTTTAATGCCTATGATTTGCATCTGAACCGCCGTGAACTGACCACGATTTTAGAGAAAGCTGGTTTTAGTCAACGCCTTGACCAGAGCCTCAATCAAATCCGTCAGCAAGCCCAGCGCCAAAATATTGACTTCAGCGCCATTGATGCAGTGTTATTGGTGGGAGGTACATCCCAAATGCCTGCGGTGCAAACTTGGATTGAACAATATTTTCCCCCTGAGAAAATCAAAAAGAATCAACCTTTTACCGCCATTGCCCACGGTGCTTTGAGCCAAGATTTCGCCCTAGAAGATTTCTTATATCACAGTTATGGAATTCGCTTTTGGGATAAGCGCTATAAACGCCACAATTGGCACACGATTATTCAGCAAGGACAGACTTATCCCCTAGCTCAACCAGTGGAATTAACTTTAGGGGCATCAGTTCCGAATCAACCTAGTATTGAGTTGGTAATTGGTGAACTGGGGGAAACCACCGTAGAAGTCTATTTTGACAGCGGTAAATTACTCACACGGCATCTGGAGCAAATTCAGCAGTCAGTGCGTCCTTTAAATGAGAATGCTCGTACCATTGCCGAACTTGATCCCCCTGGGCGGCAAGGAGTAGACCGGATTAAAGTGGAATTTACCGTAGACGAGTCTCGCACTTTAAGGATTACTGTAAAAGATTTACTCACCACAGAGACATTACTCAAAGATCAGGCAGTGGTGCAGTTAGTGTAATACAGTTGGTGTAATGACGAACAGAATGATTCCCCCTAATTCCTATTAGGAAAGGGGGAGATTTTTAACTTTTTCCTTTTTACTTTTACCTTACTAAGCCAGAATCTTATAAGCCATAAATGGAATGCCCGTGCGTTTTTTAATGTCCAATAGAGCCTGATATGCGCCACCTCTTTCTCGTTCTCGAACGATTGCCTGTGCCACTGCTAAATCAATACCCAAAATCGTCAAATCCTCCACGGATAAATGATTGACGCGCTTCCATGAATATTCCACTTCTTGGCGATAGTCATAGGAAAAAGTAATCATCGGTTCAATGCGGCGAATTGTCTTTTCTGGAATACCAATGATTTCCACTAGTTCTGAAACATCGGTAAAAATAAACCCTTCCGTATGTAATGATTCAATTTCATTAGCATAGACAATCGGTAACCCCAACTGTTTGACTAGATCATCTTTGGAGCAGCGATTAATATCGATTTTCGGGCGCAGCATGGCGATAGACTTAGCCAAGTCAGGATCAGCGGGTAATGGTAAATTCTTCGGATAAGTGCGGATCAGGAACTCTTTTTTTAAGGCAAAAGCGGTCGCAATTTGTGCCAACCAAATAAACGAACTCCAATTCCTGATCACTGCTAAAGGTGCAGAAGAACAGGCAAACGTCAAAATCACCATGGCAATGCCACAGCCCACCCACCAGGACTGCTTAGCCTTTTGCCCTGCATAAACTAACGCAAAACCACCGCCGACTGGGATACAGGCATACCAAACCCAAGGTGGAGTCTGATCAAACCATGATGGCTTTTCCATAGGAATTAAGCTCTCTTTCTAGATGATTGGTTCCGATGCTTAGAGATTTTTTAACAGTTTTTGACGCTTCTCTTCGTATTCTTCTGGGGTAATAATGCCATCGTCATATAGGTTCTTCAGATCCCGCAGTGTGTCGGTGATTTCTTGGGGTTTGCTCCTACTCCATAATTGGTTATCTGCGGCACTGTTATATTTTTCATTGAACTCATTGTCGGACATGATCAGTAACTGAATAAATTCCACCAAACATACCAAACCAATGATGATTGGGGAAATAATTGTCCAAAACAGAAACAATGTACAAAGCAAATACACTAGCCCGACATTGTTTTGGTTCAGATAAAACTTGTGTGCCCCAAAGCCGCCTAAGAAAAAACACCAGAGTGCGGCGGTGGTGCGACTTTTGGTGACGGGTGTGTTTGACATGGGTATAGGACTCCCCTAGAGATTTGCGGCAACAGTGGTCAAAGTGATGGATAAGATGATGGACCAAATTACAAGCCAGTGGCTAAATTACCCTCAGATTTTGATCAGTAAGGGTTAGACAATGGTTTAGTTAATTATGTTGCACTAAGACGTTACATAACACTACATAACACTTTGTTTTAGGGTGTCGTTTGATTGTGTCGTATCAGTGCATTTTACCCATCTTCAAGATCTTACTGACAATTTTCCTTTTGGTGAAGCCTTAGCTACTAAGAACGGCTTTTTCATCACCTAGGGTAAGTTAAGCTCATTTTTGCTAAGTATGTGCCAAGGAATCAGCATAAATCATCTGCAATTGTCAGACCATCTAGCAAATTTCTAATAAATGCTTGGTATATCGGCTAAAACATGCTAGAAATACCACGAATCCTCTTTTGTAAATTGCCCCTGGGTATTTACACCCTGAGTGATTTACATCCTGAGTAATTGCCTCTGAGTATCTTGTTCTAAATCTGTCATGGTTTAGCTTGTCATTAGTTTGCCTAGAGTTTGTCTAGAGTTTACCTAGATTGTAGTAGACTTTGACCCAGCAATCCGTCAGTTAATTTTCGTAATTTATTCCCCGAAACATCTGTTATGACAGCTAGTCGCGTCCCAGTGCCAGATCCTCGGCGTAATTCTAAACTCCCACGCCGTCAGAGTCGGTCTAGAGCCGTTCCTAAGGGCGGGGCGCTGGGGCGTAGCAAATCTAAGGTGAGTAATCTACCTCGGACGCGCCAAGTGCCATTTCCCCTGTGGCTTAGGGCATTGATGGCAGCGCAAAATCTGTCTATTGCTACCACGATTTTATTAACTGCGGCGGTGTTTGGCATCTATGGCTGGACGGTATACGCTCAGGATCAATGGAACCAACAATACAAGAAGTTAGAGCACCTGAAGCGCCAAGAACGCCAACTCACCACCGCTGAAGAGGCTTTGGATAATAATTTAATTCGGTCAGTACAGAGTCAACCTGGTGATCTGATTCGTGAACGTCCCGAACAGTCGATCTTTTTACCAGCAGCACCTTTACGACCGAAGCGTGACTTACCCGCGAACTCAACGGAAGCGATGCGCCCTAGTTCCCAAGGGGAGCGGATTGGTTATTAACCATTAGATCTGCTATATCACTATGCGAAAACTGCCCAAGGTGTTACGCGGATTGCTGCGTCCCCTATGGATTTATCTGGGTTGCGGACTGGCAGGTGCGCTGATTCTAAGTAGTCCCGCCTATGCTAACAGTTGGCCACCGATGGCTATTTTTCTCCTGCATCTGCCAATACTGCCAAGCCTCGCTACTTATGGTTTAGGATTGGTTGCAATCGTGGTAATGGAAGCTTTGATTCTCCATCGCCGTGAAAAGGTTAAGTTGTTCAAATCACTGGGTTGTACCGCCTTAGCAAACTTAGATTCCCTCATTATGGGATGTCTGATCACATTCAGCTTTGTTTGTCTACCTTCAGTATTACGCCAAATAGCATTAGGACGAATATTTGATAAAAGCTCAGTACTTCTATTTTTAGGGTCTCTATTGCCTCCTTACATAATGTTGGTAGTTGGTTCCAATGCTATATCTGCATCAGATAATTCTATTAGGAACTGGATGACTACAATATACAACTTGATTCTGTGGGGATTTGTTTGGCTGGTTGGTTTAGTATTGACCGTCCTGCTATTCGATTGGGTTCGTACAATTAATTACGGTTTAGCTAATTTTGAATTTTTCCCAGATCCCAAGGTGCCTTTCTATGTCAATTTATTACAATTATTAGGCGCAATACTCTTTCTGATTCTAGGCTTTACTATGAGTTGGGTTACTGAAGCATTTGTTCTCAGTAAAATTTTTAAAAATAGAACTAAACATTTTCTGCAAACAGTGCTGATTATGAATGTGCGTTCATACAGTTACATCGCGATTCCTATTACATTATTTTTCTTATCACCAATGCTACGGCGTTTGCTTAATTTCCAATTCTAACTGCTAACTTTAATTTCACGTCTAACTCAACCGCGCTAACCATCGTAAAATCTGCCGTGTGCGGGGATTCAGTAATTGACGGCGGTAGGTGTCAGCGGCTTTGCGAATGGCTTCCCCTAAGGAAGGATAAGGATGAATCACTTGGGCAAGGTCATTTAAACCGAGATTGTGGGTCATAGCGCAGGTGATTTCATTAATCATGGCACTGGCATGGTCGGTAACGATGGTAGCGCCGATAATTTTGTCCGTTGGGGTTTGATCCCGCCGCAGTTGATAATGGATTTTGACAAAACCCTGATTTACTCTATCGGTTTGTCCGCGATCGGTATTTTCTAAAGGAATCGTAATCGTAGCGAAATTCAATCCGGCAGCGGTGGCAGTGGTGATGGTGTGTCCCACTTGGGCAATTTCAGGCTGGGTATAGATGCCATGAGGGATCACTAAATCTGACCATTTGCCACGTCCCAAACCCCAAGGTGCAAATAGAGCATTTTTGATCACTAAGCGAGCGGCAGCATCGGCAGCATGGGTAAACCGTTGAGGTAATACCACGTCTCCAGCGGCAAAAATATGTTTCTGATTGGTTTGCAAATAGTCATTAGTCCAGAGGTTTAAGGTTCCATTAGCAGATTCCGTAAAACGTAACCCCGCTGCTGCCAGTTCCAGAGCTTCTAAATTAGGGATTCGTCCTGTGGCAATGAGTAAATGACTCGCGAAAATCTGTTGTTTTTGTCCTTGACTATCCTGATAGAAAACAGTCACGCCATTGGGATGTAATACTGTCGGATTTGGTTCTAATCTTTCAATTTGGCACTGGCAATCAATTTGTACCCCTAGGGCAGTTAATTCTGTGGTGATTAATGCTGCTGCTTCTGGATCTTCTTGGGGTAAAAGTCGCGCTCCCCGTTGCAATAAATAAACTTGAGTACTGAGGTTTTGCCATGCCTGGGCTAGTTCGCACCCAATGGGACCGCCACCTAAAATTACTAACCGTTCCGGAGGAATCTCTAAATTAAAAATCGTCTCATTCGTGAAATACCGTACCTGTTCCAAACCTTTGATGTCAGGTAAACTGGGACGAGTTCCCGTAGCAATTACCGCTTTTTTGAATCGCAGTAACCAAGTTTGAGAGCCAGATTTTTCAAGTGTAGAGTTCGGATCTGGTGGATTACTAGGGCGCGTTACTTTGAGAGTATGGGAATCTTGAAACGCTCCTTCCCCTAGAAACACATCAATTCCCATTTGCTGAAATCTCTGCGCTGAGTCATGGCGGCTAATTTCTGCCCGCACTTGGCGCACCCGTTCCATTACTGACAAATTAGAAGTACTGGCTTGATTAGTTGTTCCATTAGTTTGATTGGTTTTCTCGTGGCGCATTATCATCCCTTCATGCAAGAGCGTTTTAGAAGGAATGCAACCGACATTCAAACAATCACCACCGAGGGCATTTTTTTCCACTAAGGCGATTTTCAATCCTATATCTAACCCAGCGGCTCCCGCAGCAATCACTAAACCCGCAGGACCAGCGCCAATCACTACTAAATCATAGATTTCCTGAGGGGTGGGATTTTGCCAGTTCGTGGGAAATACGCGACTCTGCCAGATTTGATTATGAACATCCATCGGCATAGAATGATTAAATTGCGGCTCCGCAGGAATTGCCATCTTTTTGATTAGGTTTTCTATTTATCTTCTTAAGGATGTCTATCTTCTGTTAGATTTCTCTGCTAAACCATATTATGGCATTTATAGTTATTCGCAATAGTTGTTAGAGGGGGCTTCGACTACGCTCAGCCCTCGCCCCAAGTTAGCTGAGCGTAGTCGAAGCTATATTTTTATTTGAATTATCTATAAGGAAGCAAATCCCCGAAATCATGAAGACTTCAGGGATCGCCGCCAATTAGTGACTAATCATCGCAACTTTTTACCGCAAATTCTCGGTCCGCGTGCCAATTTCCAAGAATTGAATTAACTTCACCGGATCGGCATTAAACATGAAAGCTCGCGAATCAATTGATACTTTGTAACCTTCTTTTTCCGCTGCCCGTTGTGCCGCACGGGGTAACATACTCGACAACTCAAACATCCGCTTGGCATAGTGATCCGTCAGCACTTCCGGCGTATTCGGAAATGCAATCGCTTGGGTGGATTCCGAAGACAAATGAATGTTATACAGAACCACTGCCCCATCGGAAGTTCTAAGCTGTTTCAGAAGTTGTGCCTCTTCGGTGGGATCGCCGTCGGTGGATTCCCCATCGGTAATATTAATCACCGTTGGTGGATAGCTATGGGGATGGCGTTCGATCCATTCCTGCAAAATAGTTCGAGACAGGTCAAACACACTGCGCATGGCTGTGCCGCCCCCTGCTGCTGGTTTAAACCACACCGGAAAATCATTAAATACTTCGATTGCACCACCCATGCCGTCGGGAATGCGTTGAATCCGTTTCTCTAGTTCGTTAGGATTCTCATAGATTTTGCTGATCGGTGCCAGGAACTTCCCTTCGAGAATGCCTTCAAATGCCGAAGCTACTTCGCTGCTGTAGCCAATTACACCCACATCAAAATAGTCATAAATTTCATTACCCTTCACACAGCGCTGACCAAGGGAATCAAGGAGGCGGTTAACTGCGTCGGTCACGGCTTGGGCTTTTTGGATCGCTTCATGGGGAGTTGCGCCAAAACTTTCTGCCATCGAGCCGGATTGATCGACTAAAAACAGAAAACAGCTAGGCTGACGACGACTGATTTCTGCGGAGTAAGGCATAGGGCACAGTGTCTCTGAAATGTTTCCCCTTCAGTCTAGCAAAACTCCGCAGAAATCGCTTATTTGTAAAGTAAATTCCGCCATTTCTCCTAAGCAAAGCCTGTTGTGGTTAATCAATCATTTATGTCACTATAGTAAATAAATCTCACCCCATAGATCAATTAAAATGGCTGGCTTTAATCTCAAGAAATCAATAGTCAAGATGGGCATCTTACCGATGATTGAAGCCCTAGTTAGTGAAGCCGATCTACCGATTTATATCACTAATGAAACAATGACTGCTTGTATTTTTCAAATTGGTCCTGGCATTGATTATCATCAGCAATTAGATTTGCAGACTAACTCTTGTCATGGCTCACACATCGCCTCACAAAGCGAAACTAATTCCCTCAAATCTACCAAGTCACCGGAGGATTTTGCCCATCATTCCTGTCATGATATAAATACTGAATTGACGCTCAATTCAACAAGCAATCTAGGAATAGATGAAGCCATCAATGTAAATTATAACTCTCCCAGTAAAACCTTAATCAAACCTGTAATCCCCGTCATAGATCAGTCTATTACGTCACAAAGTTTCACCGAACAAATAACCTCTGAACCAAATACTAACGATCTAGGAATTAATCATCTAGAAAACTGGCAAAAACATCCTTTGATTAATGATTCAGAAACCGTTGGCTATGTGTTCGGTAATGCAAAATCTGCTGCTGTAGCTCAATTCATTAATTATTCATTACAACGGGAAGTGGAGCGCAAAAGTTTAGCTACTGAAGTATTGGAAAAATACCGCGAAATCAATTTCTTATATAAAATTGGTGATAAGCTATCCAACTGTCTCACTGTGGAGCAAATTAGTAATTTATTACTAGATGAAATGACGAAAATCATCGATACGACGAGCGCTTCAGTAATGTTAATCAATGATAAAACTGGAGTTTTAGAAATCGTTAGCTCCCGTGGTACTGCTGCCTACGCTAATTTACAACTGAAGCCTGGCGAAGGAATTGCGGGTTATGTATTTGCTTCTGGCAAAGCCGAAATTGTCAACTATTTAGATCATGATCCCCGTTACGCCGCTGGTAATATTGTTAATCAGTGTTTGATTTGTGCCCCTCTATCTACATCTGAGAAAACCATTGGTGTTATTAATTTAAGTCATCAGTCATCAGTTAATTACACCGCTGAAGATTTGAAGTTAGTTACAACCTTTGCTTCCCAAGCTTCCGCAGCCATGGAAAACGCTTTGCTCCACGAAAGTAAACTCAAACAGGAGCGGATTAAAAATAATTTAGGACGTTATCTATCGCCGCAAGTGGTGCAGTCAATTATTGAATCAAAGGATGGTGTGGCACTGCAAACTAATAAGCAGAAAATTACCATGCTATTTTCAGATATTCGTAATTTCACCACCAAATGTGAGGAGTTAGCCCCCGAAGAATTAGTCGGTTATTTGAATGAGTACTTTAGTCACATGGTGGGGGTAATTTTCAGCCACCAAGGCACGGTCAACAAATTTGTGGGGGATATGATTGTGGCGATGTTTGGCGCACCCGCTGCTCTGGTTAATCAGGAATATTACGCCATTAAAGCCGCCATTGATATGCAAACCTGCTTACAACGCATGTCACAATCTTGGATTCGGGATAATTTTCTGACGGGAATCGGGATTAGTTGTGGCGAGGTTGTAGTGGGTAATATTGGCGCACCACAACACATGGACTATACCGCCATTGGTGATGAGGTGAATGTGGCTTCACGGTTGCAGGGTTTAGCTAAAGGTCGGCAAATTCTCGTGACCCGCAGTGTCTATGAAGCCACCAAAAAAGATTTTGAATTTCGGGAATTTGGCACGATGCAGGTCAAGGGAAAAAAGAATACTGTGGATGTGTTTGAGGTGTTGTATTAGAGATTTTTGTTAAAGGATTATCTCTAATCTAATATTCATGGAACATCACCATCAAGAAGTGCAAATATATTTTCTTGAGGGACGAATTCATTACTTCTACCCTCAATAATTGCATTAGCTAAACCAATTTCTTCTAGAGCATCTCGAAATATTTCAGTGAAAAGCTCTTTCTTTATTTGAATCAAATCAATTAAAATTTCGGTGAGCATTTCTCTAGTCTTTTCATCATTAAGTTGGATTTGCATCTTTAGATTTCTCAAGTAAAAAATAATTTGATATATCCTCTGGCTCAAGGCTTAAGAGGTTGGTTTCCATTGTGAGATTTAGGTCCCCCTCAGTCCGCCTCTGGAGAAGATAAAGTAAAAATTAATCCCCCCCTTGAAAAAGGGGGGCTAGCAGGGTGGTTTCATTCTCGGGAGGCTTGTATCTCGGTGGTGCTAAATAGGGCAGGATGCTGAGTTCGTCCCGTAGCACTGTCTAGCCCTACCTCATC
>JBIKNH010000067.1:0-19229 GCA_044358815.1 Pseudanabaenaceae cyanobacterium
CGATTATGCCGTTCGCAATGCTTCAATGGGGCGTGCTAGTTTTAAAACAACCCTCAACAATTGGTATTCAGAATTTGCATTTCTGAATATCGGTGGTGGCATTTATCTAGATCGTGTTGCAAAAGGCAGTGATGCTTGGGTAACTGGTTCTTTGATTGGTCATTTCAATGACAAAGCCGAAAAACACACCCTTGAAATTCTCTTTGGCTTTGATGGTGCTAATCGTGGTCGCGAAGACTTCGTTACAGCATTTCTTGATGGAGTAGAAAAGCCATCACCAAGTTCCGTATTTTACGGTAATATGGCTGCTGGTAATGATAAATTCCGTACATCAGGTAGTCTCTGGATTGGTCACTGGTTTGGACTGAATAGAGATCAGGATGTGTCTGTAGAAGGTACTTTCAGTTGTGTGGCTTTCAATGGCTATTGTGCTGGTAGAGCAGGATCTGTACCTGTACCAGTTCCTAGTTCAGTATTTGGAACGTTAGCAGCCTTTGCGATGGGTGGAGCATTTATGCTGAAGCGCCAACTCAAACGAGCAAAACGGCAAGCTGCTATAAATTCTGATTTGGTTCAATAGTTCCATAACTACTACTGATTCAGCAGATACTGACTTAGCAGATTGAGAATCCCTAGAATGAGCCGTTGGCGAAAGTTATTCCGATTCGTCTATGGCTCATTCTAAATTATTAAGTTAAGTTCTACCCATAAATCTAATTTCCCATAAACCTGATTTCTTTTATCACCTTGACTTGTCGTTCGCTCTAAATCCCATACCAAGCTTTGCGCCATTCTTTCATCTGCTTGATCTCTGCTTCTTGCGATTTAATAATATTCTCTGCCAGTTGTCGCACTTCCCGACGTTGAGACTTCTGTAATACATCCTGAGCCATTTTGACCGCTCCTTCATGGTGGGGAATCATAGCATTAATAAACCGCAAATCATAGTTGCTGTCTGCCTTTCCCAAATCCATTTCCATCCGCATGGCTTGAATATGAGCCGGAGACATTGCCATCATGTGATTCATGGAGCGATGCCAAGCCATAGGCACATCAGGAGCGTCAGCATACCAAGTTTTACGCCATTGTTGCATTTGGGCGATTTCTGTATTTTGTGCCTTGATCACATCATTGGCTAACTGCCGTAGTTCCGCCCATTGGGACTTCTGTAATACATCCTGAGCCATTTTGACCGCCCCTTCATGGTGGGGAATCATGGCATCAATAAACCGCAAATCATAGAATTCATCCGCTGGTCCCAAATCCATTTGACTGTGATCCATCTTATCCATATTACAGGGATCATTGCCGCATTTGTCGTCGCCTTTTATGGCTTTTGGTGGGGTATTTGGGGTTTGGTTAGAATTCCCCTGACTAGTGATGGGAGTGGCATTAGAGTCTTTGGCTAAGTTAGCATAAGCTACTGTCCCTATCCCCGCGATGGTCAGCACTGAAGCTATCATCAACCATTTACGAAAAGATTGCTCTGCCATGGTAGTTCCTATAATTAACGGTGATCGAATAAGAGAAATAGAACCAGAGAATAGAATGAATAATTAAGGTTTAGAAGAACGCTCTGATTTATGCCAAGGTAAATGAATCGGTTGGTTGCGCCACACTCGCACCATCAAATATAGACAAGTCAAAAAGTAAACCGTACTGAATGAACCTTGAACTAAGGCAGTTTGCGGATTAAGTAAATCGCCATTCAGGGGCACACCTCCCATTGCGCCGTAGCCCACTGCCCACAAAATCATCAACATTACCGCTGTTTGACAGGTATGATGCACCGTCAAGCTGTGGTTCCGTTTAGTCAAAGTCAGCACCGCCGGAATTGCCCCAAAAACTGGTAGCAAGTACATATACAACTGCCACTTCTCAGGATTTGGCGCACTAGCATTGTTTGGCTGGTTTGATTTAGGCTTAATTCCATTGCTGCGAGATCGAGAAGCCATAGGGTTCTTTAAATGGTTTCCATTCTATTATAACTAGTCTGACAGTTATTCGGCATCTGGTTTGTAATTGGAAGATGGTCAAATTCACCACAAAATTCACCACAACAGGAATCTAGCGGAAATCCCCCCAAACAAACTGCATAGAGTTTTCCTTATTAAGAAAAGCTAAATCATAGATAAATGACATTGGAGTAGCCATAAAAGCCAAATTAATCATAGATAAAACTCTATGATTATTACTATTTTTCATAGCTTTACATCTATGCATTTTATCTAGATAATGATCGACATAGGGTTTTAGCAATCTTTCATTGCACCCCACCTTAAAAAACTGACTTTACCTCACATCGGATTTAAGAGCTAGTTCTCAGGAGCAGCATCATGGATTATTTATCAAAAGCATTATCGCGACGTAAATTTTTACTCACTGCCGGAGCTACCGCAGCCAGTAGCATTTTGCTTAAAGGCTGTCTGGGTAACCCTCCCGAAGATGATGTAGTGACTAAATCAGCCACGGCAACCAAGCTAAACCTCACCGCTGAGCAAACCCCTGAGGTAACCAGCGTCAAGCTGGGGTATTTACCAATTATTGAAGCGGCTCCCTTGATTATTGCCAAGGAAAAAGGCTTTTTCGCTCGGTACGGTTTAACCAATGTAGAAATTGCGAAGCAAGCCAACTGGGGCGCGGCACGGGATAACGTTAAGATCGGTTCCGGCAATGGTGGTATTGATGGCGGTCAGTGGCAGATGCCCATGCCCTATCTCCTCAACGAAGGCATTATTACCGACGGTCAAAAAGTACCGATGCAAGTGCTTTTGCAATTAAATACCCACGGTAATGCAATTGCGATTGCTGGCAAACATAAAGACAAGGGTTTAACCCTCAAGTTTTCTGGTAAAGAGACTTTCGAGAAAATTAAATCTCAAGGTGCAAAATTCAAAGCAGCTTATACCTTCCCTAAAGCTAACCAAGAATTTTGGATTCGTTATTGGTTAGCTGCCAATGGCATTGATCCTGATGCTGATGTGGATTTGCTGACGGTTCCAGCAGCACAAACCGTAGCCAACATGAAAACCGGCACGATGGATGCTTTTAGTACTGGCGACCCTTGGCCCTATCGGATTGTTAAGGAACAAATCGGCTTTATTTCTGCTTTGACTGCTGAAATCTGGCAAGGACACCCCGAAGAGTATCTCGCTATGCGTACCGACTGGGTGGAAAAGAATCCCAAAGCGACTAAGGCACTGCTCAAGGGAATTATGGAAGCACAAATGTGGTGCGATAAGTTTGAGAATCGTACTGAATTGGTGCAAATCGTCGCCGGTCGTAACTACTTTGGTGTTCCAGTCGATGTCTTGACAGGTCCAATGATGGGCGAATATGACATGGGCGATGGTCGGAAGATCAGTGATAAGAATATGGCTCCTCTATATTGGAAAGATCCTAAGGGCAATGTGTCTTATCCCTACCAAAGCCATGATCTGTGGTTCTTGACCGAGAGTGTGCGCTGGGGTTTCTTGCCCAAAACTACTTTAGCTACTGCCAAGGACTTGATTAAGAAAGTCAATCGCGAAGACCTGTGGCGGGAAGCAGCGAAAGAAGCGGGTATCCCTGCGGCTGACATTCCTAGCAGCCCCTCCAGAGGTGTCGAAGAGTTCTTTGATGGTGTGAAGTTTGATCCAGAGAATCCCCAAGGTTATTTGGACAGCTTGAAGATCAAGAAAGCCTAAACAACAGCACTAAACCAACTGTAGACATTTACTACGAATCAGATATTACGCATCAGCATTAAGGAGCACAAAATTCATGGCAGCAAGTATTGGCAATCGGAATCAGAGTTTGGGCAAGTCCCTGGGTAAATTCTGGCAGAAGTATGGACAGGGCTGGATGCTCCCGATCATTGGTCTCTTGGGCTTTTTGGTCGTGTGGCAACTGCTTTCTAGCGTGGGCTTGTTGAAGTTGCCTGGACCAGTAAACATCTTGTCGGAGAAGTCCACCCGTAATCTATTGCTCTATCCTTTCTTTGACAGGGGCGGTACGGATAAAGGTCTGTTCTGGCAAACCCTCGCCAGCTTTGAGCGCGTTGCCAAGGGTTATTCCTTAGCTGCTATCGTCGGGATCGGTATGGGGATCTTGGTGGGTACTACCCCCGTAATTGATAAAGCCCTTGACCCGCTGTTCCAATTCCTGCGGACAGTGCCCCCTCTGGCATGGGTTCCGATTGCCCTAGCTGCCTTACGTCAAAACGAACCCGCCGCCTTATTCGTGATTTTCGTTACCGCAGTATGGCCGATTTTGTTAAACACAGCAGTTGGTGTGAAGCAAATTCCCCAAGATTACCGTAACGTTTCTAGGGTGCTGCAACTTTCTAAGCAAAAGTATTTCTTCAAGATTCTGATTCCTTCTGCATTGCCTTATATCTTCACTGGTTTACGGATTTCTATCGGTTTGGCATGGTTGGCAATTATCGCCGCAGAAATCATTATGTCGGGGATTGTGGGTATTGGGTTCTTTATTTGGAACTCCTATACTAATGACAAGGTGGGTGAAGTGATCTTGGCTCTGGTTTATATCGGTGCTGTGGGTCTGATTCTTGACCGCGCCGTAGCATGGATTCAAACCTTGATTTTGCCCGAAGAACAGAAGTAAGCAAAATGATTTCCTGAAGTCCCCCTCCCTCAGGGGGATTAGGTGATATTTAGGATTTAGCAGATTCATATTTTTGATTAAAGGAGCATCTTAAAAATGCAAGATTTTGTTTTAGTTGATCAGGTGGAAAGAACCTTTGCTTTGGGCGGTGGCAAAGAGTATATTGCCCTAAAAGGAATTGATCTCCAAATAAAGAAAGGGGAATTTATCTCCTTGATTGGTCACTCAGGCTGTGGTAAGTCTACGCTCTTGAACATGATTGCTGGGTTGGATTTGCCCACTGGCGGCGTGGTCATGCTAGAAGATGAGCGAGTTTCTCGTCCAGGTCCTGACCGCATGGTGGTATTCCAAAACTATTCTCTTTTACCTTGGCTATCGGTGCGGGAAAATGTGGCTCTTGCGGTTGATGAAGTGCTATCCCATTTGCCCAAGGGTGAGCGCCATGATTTGGTAGAACGTTATGTAAAAATGGTAGGACTGGCTCACGCGATTGACAAGCCACCAACCCAATTGTCAGGGGGGATGCGCCAACGGGTTGCCATTGCCCGCGCCTTGGCAGTACGTCCTAAGCTTCTATTACTTGACGAACCTTTTGGCGCTCTGGATGCTTTGACTCGCGGCAATCTGCAAGAAAAACTGATGCAGATTTGTAATGAAGACCAAATTACAGCGGTGATGGTAACCCACGATGTTGATGAAGCGGTGCTGCTGAGTGATCGGATTGTGATGTTAACCAATGGTCCTGCTTCAAAAATTGGCGGTATCTTGGAAGTTGACATTCCCCGTCCTCGGCAGCGGATGGAAGCAGTAAACCATCCCAGTTATTACAGTCTCCGTAGCGAGATCATTTATTTCCTGAACCAACAAAAGCGAGTCAAGAAACTCAATGCTCGTAAGGTGGCGACGGTATCACGGCACGGTTTAGAGAAGGTCAACTTAGAAATCGGTTTTGTTCCTTTAACCGCTTGCGCTCCCATTGCAGTGGCGAAAGAAAAAGGTTTCTTTGAAAAGCATGGACTAGATGAAGTATCTCTGGTGCGGGAAACCAGTTGGCGCGGGATTGCCGATGGAATTGCCGCTGGTTATTTGGATGCCGCTCAAATGCCTTCCGGTTTACCTCTGTGGCTGACCCTGGGCGGTAATGGTGCTTGTAAGCCTATTGTGACAGCGCTAACCATGACCCGTAACGGTAATGCCATTAGTTTAGACAAACGCTTTTATGATCAGGGTATCCACACCCTTCCTGATTTCAAAGCAATGTTGCAAAGCACCCGCGACCGTACTCACCGCATGGGCGTAGTGCATCCTTCTTCTATGCACAATCTGCTATTGCGTTACTGGTTGGCGGCTGGGGGGATTGACCCTGACCATGATGTGGAATTGAAAACCATTCCCCCGGCTCAAATGGTAGTTGACCTCAAAGCTGGTAGTATTGACGGTTTCTGCGTTGGTGAGCCTTGGAACTTCCGTGCAGCGATGGAAAATATTGGCTTTACCGTTGCCACTGATTTAGAAATCTGGAATGGTCATCCAGGGAAAGTTCTAGGGGTGCGGGAAGATTGGGCGAATGCTTATCCCAATACCCACATTGCCCTGGTGAAAGCATTATTGGAAGCTTGTATGTATTGCGCCGATCCCAATAATGCCGAAGAAATTCGCCAGATTCTATCCCGTCGGGCTTATGTCAGTACCAATGTGAACTATATCCACTTGGGTAATCCTGATGATGTCACCTGTGCTCTTGATTCCCCCATGCGTGAACCAGCCCACCATCAGTTTTATGGTGCAGGGGTAAATCGTCCCAGTCGTTCTGAGCATCTGTGGCATATTACCCAGATGGCGCGGTGGGGTGATGTACCGTTCCCCCGTAACTGGGTGGAAGTTTTAGAGAAAACCTGCCGTGTCAGTGTTTTCAGTACCGCTGCCCGTGAGTTAGGCTTGACTGATATTACCTACAGCCGCAATGCGATTCAACTGTTTGATGAAATTCCCTTCAATGCGGAAGATCCTATTGATTATCTGAATCAGTTGGCGATTAAGCGTAATATTACTATGGCGGAAATTGCGATGGAATCAATGCGGATGGTTGCATAGTTCTTTGTAAATCCTCCCTAGTAAATCCTCCTTAAGTTCCCCTGAACCAAGTGATAATCTTGATCAGGGGAAGCAGGAAGATCGCAACCCTGTACTTTAATCACTGATTTTTAATGATCGTGTAATAATCATTTTTTAGGAGAGAGCAAGAAGAACATGACCCAAACAACCCTGCAAACAGCCCCTGAAAAATCTCGTGGTGGGCAAATTCCGCCCCAAGAGTCATTTCTACGCATTGAGAATGTTTCTAAGATTTATCCCACACCCAAGGGCGAATATGTAGTTCTTAAGGATGTCAATTTACACATCCAAGAGGGGGAATTTATTTGCTTAATCGGTCACTCTGGTTGTGGTAAATCAACACTTTTAAACATGGTGGGGGGATTCTCAAAGCCTTCCATTGGTGAAGTTAAAGTCAATGGTAAGATGATTACCAAGCCAGGTCCTGATCGGATGGTGGTATTCCAAGGTTATGCGCTTTTACCTTGGTTGACGGTATATGAGAATGTCATGCTGGCGGTTGACTCGGTAAATCCGAATTTGTCTAAGAGCGAAAAGAATGATATTGTGCGCCATCACTTAGCAATGGTGGGTTTGAGCGAAGCTGCTGAGAAGAAGCCAACTCAGATTTCCGGTGGGATGAAGCAGCGGGTATCTATTGCTCGTGCGTTGGCGATTCGTCCTGAAGTGTTGATTCTGGATGAACCTTTCGGCGCTTTGGATGCCATTACGAAGGAGGAATTACAAGAGGAACTATTACAGATTTGGACTGAACATCGTTGCACAGTGTTGATGATCACCCACGACATTGATGAGGCTTTGTTCTTGGCAGATCGTCTCGTGATGATGACCAATGGACCTGCGGCAAATATTGGTGAAATCATGGAAATTCCGTTCCCACGCCCTCGGGATCGGGCGCAAATTATGGAAGATCCGCTCTATTATGATTTGCGTAACCATGCCCTAGACTTCCTCTATAACCGCTTCGCCCATGATGAGTAAGTCAAAGACGTAAGCCAAAGATTCCGTAATTGCTTCAGTTATATCTAATTAAATCTAGTTATACTAGTTATAATTTGGCGCAGTTGGTTCAGATTAATTTAGTGACTCCTTCCGGTAAGCTGGGTAACTCTCAGCTTACTTTTTTTGTCTAATTTTTTGAGATATACTGGGGGCAAAGGCAAGCTTGACAGGTTCAAATTTTTTAGGTTAAACGTATGAGTCTTCCTGACGGTCCGAAAACCCCAGCCCTATGGCAGACACTTTATTGGATTGCTGATCCCATCGGTTCCATGCGTGAATATAGTCAGAAGTATGGCGACTGTTTTAGCTTGAAGATTGGCTATAAATTGGAACCATTGGTGATGATTAGTGATCCTGAAGTGATCCAAATGATTTTAACCAATGATGAATCTAAAATCTTTGAAGCGCCAGGGGAATTGAATGGTTTAGTGGAACCGCTTTTGGGAAGGGAATCAGTGATAGCTTTGAGTGGCACAAAACATCGGCGAATGCGACAGTTGATGATGCCACCTTTTCACGGTGAAAGAATGCGTTCCTATGGCAAGATTATTAGTGATATTACAGATCAAGTGATTCAGGAATGGTCTGTAGGCAAGACTTTCAATCTGCGAGATGTCATGCAACAGATTTCCCTTGCTGTAATTCTCAAGGCGGTATTTGGTTTACAGGATGGCTCACGCTATGAGGAATTAGGTAAGGCACTCACTCAATTATTGGATCAAATGAGTAATCCTTTGAGTGTGGCGATGTTGTACTTTCCTAAATTACAGCAGGATCTCGGTCCTTGGAGTCCTTGGGGTCGTTTTATGCGACAACGGCAACGGGTGGATGATTTAATTTATGCTGAAATTAACGAACGTCGTGCCAATCCTGACGATTCACGGGATGACATTCTCTCTTTGCTGATGTCTGCCACCGATGAATCAGGGGAATGTATGAGCAATGCAGAATTAAGAGACGAATTGATGACGCTATTAACAGCGGGGCATGAAACCACTGCTACAGGCATGTCTTGGGCGCTTTATTGGCTGCATCATTTACCGGAAGTACGACAGAAGTTATTAGCAGAACTCACGGAAAATACCGCTAATTTGGAGCAGACCCTCACTAAATTACCTTATCTCAATGCTGTATGTAGTGAGACTTTGCGGATTTATCCTGTGGCGATGGTGACGTTTCCCCGCATTGTGAAGGAACCAATGGAACTAATGGGATATACCATCACTCCTAATACTATGTTATTAGGTTGTATCTACACCGCGCACCATCGGGAATCTGTTTATGAAGATCCTGACACATTTAAACCGGAGCGTTTCTTAGAGCGGCAATTTTCGCCTTTTGAGTATTTGCCCTTTGGCGGTGGGAGTCGTCGTTGTATTGGTATGGCTTTTGCGATGTTTGAGATGAAAACAGTTCTGAGTCGAATTATGACTCAAGTGGAGTTATCCCTAGTGGATGATCGTCCGCTGTTTCCAGTGCGCCGTGGCGTTACTGCTAGTTTGCCACCAGTACAGATGCGCGTAAATGGCAAACGCAATGTGGGGCAATCTCTGAATCATCCAGTGGCGGCAACTTAAAAGCTAACTGAAGCCACCTTGAGCCAAAGCACGATCCGCCTGTTCTAGAGCCGCCAAAACCTCTGACACAACCTCATCATGCCAAATTCCCTCACAGTTGCGCATGGTGAGCAGTTGCACCTGCAAGCTATAGGCATCGGGAAACCCAAATACTTCTAGACGGACTCCATCGGCAGCGGCTTCACAGCGGATCTTTTCTTCGTCCGATAACTCGGCGGTCATGGCGGTCATTGTTGCTGCTAGTTGTTGCCCTAGACGGTTAATGGTATGTAATTCTGCGGATGTCACTTCAAAAGACCAAGACTGACCCGCCAGCAGTCCACAAAATTCCCTTTGGTCAAAGCGCCAGCCAACCCGCCAGCCATCACCTGATTTGATTTCCTTGGTTAACACAAGCTTGAGAACTGTTTTCGGAACTACTATGAAAATACTACTCAAAATAACTACAAAGTGTCTACAAGACAACTCTGTCTATTTCGCTTAAGCTAAAATTGTTCTATTCATTTAACGCTATACTCATTGTCATATTATTAATTAAGGTTAGGATTATGTGGTTACATGTGATATACACTTCATAAAAAATTTTTAGGATAGATGTTACGGTCTACCCTAAAAAAGAATAGTAATCAGGAAAGTAATTGATTTTGCCTGACTTTTATCTGGCTATTGATATTCCTAGAACTCATTTGGTTTCTAAATTAGACAAATTATATCTAGTCATATATTCAGTCAAGTGATTAGCCTAGGTGTGTATCATCGGAGCAGTTAGAGCTATGGGAGTTGACTGAAGTGCGGCTAAATCTAAAGGAAAGTTATGGACATTACGTTCATGCATTACCTCTATACCAAGATTTGCGCGATTAATTACATCTGCCCAACTGTGAACGGTTCTACCTTGACTATCAGTGATAGATTGATTGAAATTAAATCCATTCAAATTGAACGCAAAAGAACTCACTCCTAGGGAAGCAAACCAAATCCCCACTACTGGCCAAGCGGCAAGAAAGAAATGTAAACTACGGCTATTGTTGAAAGAAGCATATTGGAAAATCAACCGTCCGAAGTAGCCATGGGCAGCCACGATATTATAGGTTTCTTCAGCTTGTCCAAACTTATAGCCTTTATTTTGGCTTTCATTTTCCGTGGTTTCCCGAATTAAACTAGAAGTGACCAGGGAACCATGCATCGCACTGAACAGACCCGCTCCAAATACCCCAGCTACTCCTAGCATATGGAAAGGATGCATTAATACATTATGTTCTGCTTGTAGTACTAGCATAAAGTTGAATGTGCCGGAAATACCTAGGGGTAAACCGTCAGAAAATGAACCTTGCCCCAAGGGATATACTAGCAATACAGCAGTAGCTGCGGCTACAGGAGCCGAATACGCTACAGCAATCCAAGGGCGCATTCCCAAACGATAGGATAATTCCCATTCACGCCCCATATAGCAGAATATACCGATTAAGAAATGGAAGATAATCAACTGATAAGGACCGCCATTATATAGCCATTCATCAACGCTTTCGGCTTCCCAGACAGGATAAAAATGCATTCCAATAGCATTAGAAGATGGCACTACTGCTGCGGTGATGATGTTATTCCCATATAGCAATCCTCCCGCCACTGGTTCCCGAATCCCATCAATATCTACCGCTGGCGCACCCACAAAGGCAATGATAAAACAAATCGTTGCTGCCAAGAGGCAAGGAATCATTACAACACCAAACCAGCCAATATAGAGGCGATTGCTAGTACTAGTGATCCATTGTGAAAGCTTTTCCCATGGGTGATTGCTCCCATGAATTTCGATAATTGTAGTCATATCTTTTCTCATTAAAGATTCAAAGTCTTTATTGCTGATAGTTAATCAACACAAAAACAGTTTATCAATTCAAATTAGATCGTCAAGGGAATTATTCTATGTCTTGAGAAACATTCCATTTGGTTACTAATGAAACACCAATAAATTATTTAATGATTTACATAAACAAATAAAATTTAAAACCTGCTTTGGGCAAAGGTTTTAAGCATTAGAATAAGAGAGATATTTCTTGAGATTGATGTATTAAGTAACGGCTAATTACTTTTACTATCTATAGGAACTATTTGGTTACTATGTTGCGTACTTGATATGAAGATTTCTGTTTCATGAGTAGGTGTTCTACAGAGAAATCTAGGGGTAAATACAGCTTATGCGTCGGTTAATTGATGGGCAAAATTTTAGGAACACATTCCAGAATAATTAAGATCTGGCAAATGGAAACAACTAATGGAATAAGGGAATCTCTCAAAATTTGTCAATGGCTGACGAATAGCTAAGCCGTAAATTTTCGTTTCATGTCTGCTAAAATTGGGTCTAAAACATTGCTGTACAAGAAGCTACCTTAGGTCACAGCTAGATCCGTTATGATGACGGATAATTTAGTTGACAGGGTACAGCGTGGCAGAGATTTACAGCTATGGAACTAAAAAATTTACTTGCGCAAATCGATCTCAATCTTTTGGCTCACTCTGTTAATCAGCAAAACTTAGACCAAGGCTTAGCCACAGTCACAGTGGAGCGACTGGTCACAGACTCCCGCGCCTGTGTCTCCGGTGATTTGTTTATTGGGATGACTGGTACTAATGTCGATGGTGGTAAATTTGCCCCCAAAGCCATCAGTCAAGGGGCAATTGCGGCGGTGGTTTCAACGGCTGCCTATGAGCATTTACAACAAATCTCTGACAAAACTAATAGTGATCCAACGCTCCTTCAGCGGCTGATCGTAGTGGAAGATGTGACTACTGCCTGTGGGCAATTGGCGGCAGCGTTTTATGGTAATCCTGCTACCCAAATGTCCCTGGTGGGTGTAACTGGCACGAATGGCAAAACCACCACGACCCATTTGATTGAGTTCCTCTTACAGGAAAGTTTGCCTACTGCCTTGTTTGGGACTTTATATACACGCTGGGCGGGACATAGCGTCGTGGCGAACTATACGACTCCTTTTGCAGTGGACTTACAGGCAAGTCTAGCCCAAGCTAAAGCCGCCGGTTGCCAAGCCGCCGTAATGGAAGTGAGTTCCCATGCTTTAGAACAGCAGCGGGTTTTGGGGTGTGAATTTGCCGCCGCTGTATTTACCAACTTGACCCAAGACCATTTGGACTATCACCAAACCCTTGAGGCTTATTTTGCGGCTAAGGCTTTGTTGTTTGCGCCCAATTATCTCAAGGGACGGGCAGTAATTAATATTGATGATATTTTTGGCTGTCAGTTAGTGGAAACCGTTAAGGCATCGGGTTTGTCTTGCTGGACCTATGGCATTGATAATCAGGCGGACTTTACCGTAACGGACCTACGATTTATGTCTCATGGGGTGACTGGCACAATCCAAACGCCCTTGGGTACGATTCCTTTAAATTCTCCTCTGGTGGGACGGTTCAATGTGGCGAATATCCTTGCTGCCGTTGCCAGTGCCGTACATTTGGGAGTTTCTCTAGAGACTATTGCCAATCGACTGCCCCTATTTGCCAGTGTGCCCGGACGGGTCGAACAGGTCAAAATCACGCCTGATCAGGATATTACCGTAGTTGTAGACTATGCCCACACCCCTGACAGTTTAGAAAATGTCCTGAAGGCATTGCGCCCCTTTGTCCAGCGGGAATTGATTTGTGTGTTTGGTTGTGGCGGAGACCGCGACCGCACCAAGCGCCCCAAAATGGGACATATTGCCATTACTTTAGCGGATCAAGTTTATGTTACCTCCGACAATCCCCGCACCGAAGATCCGGCTCGGATTTTAGCTGATGTGGTGGTGGGGGTACGTCAAGGGCAAGATAACGATGGTAATACCCGTGTGCCCTATGTGGTAGAAGCAGATCGGCGGCAGGCAATTGTGGCGGCAATCACGGGGGCTAAACCTGGTGATACGGTTTTAATTGCAGGCAAAGGTCACGAAGACTATCAAATTCTAGGAACGGAAAAGATCCATTTTGATGATCGGGAGGAAGCTGCCGCTGCCTTAGCTTTGCGCGGTTAAAGGTATCGGGGGGGATGAGAACCAACTCATTGTTGGATTAGGAAATCACTCAGATAAAATCGCTCAGATATTTTTGAGCCATGAAACCATATAGAAACTAGTTTTAATTAGTAGTTTTGACTGATAGCTCCTGTCAAACAGAACTGATGCGATCAAATCAG
Source organism: Pseudanabaenaceae cyanobacterium (assembly GCA_044358815.1). Classification (GTDB taxonomy): domain Bacteria; phylum Cyanobacteriota; class Cyanobacteriia; order Pseudanabaenales; family Pseudanabaenaceae; genus JBAXSK01. The sequence goes on from JBIKNH010000067.1 coordinate 13,483, forward strand.
TCACTATAAAATTTGTTTTGATAAAATCCATTTTACTAAAATCTATTTCACTAAAACTAATCTAATCTAGATTATTCAATCACTAATTAAATAGTTCTCCCCCATAGTGAGCAACTAAGATGCTTTTAACTTCATCCAAACTACTATATATTTTTTGAACTTCGGCGAGGATTTGTAACTGCTCCATAGTTCGATATGAACCTTCTAGATCTACTACCAATTTAGCGATCTGTCTGCTCCCAACATTACCGCTAGAGCCTTTCAAGTGATGTAGTTCTGCTGCGATACCTGGCAAATCATGATTTGTAATGCAGTTCTGAATTGTTTCTAGTCTTTGATAAGTGTCTTCAAAATAGATTTGAAATAGCTCCTGCTCTATTTCTGCATCATTACCAGAAATTTCTTGGATATAGTTTAGATCAACTAAGTCTGTGGTTATCTTTTCAATATCGTCACTCATAGAAAAATAGCTTTCGGTAAATAGCTGTTAGTAAGTAGCCTTTAATAAGTAGCTTTTGGCAAATAGTCTGACAGAAAGTTTTTGATAGAAAGGCTTCAGCAAATGCAGATTGCAATCTAAGAGTCTAGACTTTTACAGTTTGTCTGTTTAGCCATATCTTAATGATTACAATGTCTGGTTACTGCCTATTCAATACCTGTTTAATTCCCGTTAAAATCTAGCTTATCGAAATTTATTTTGATATTTATTTGAATTTGAATTTAGTCTTAATTAGTCTTAATTTATTTTCAAAATAGTATCTCTAGGATACTCTTGGGTTGCTTCCTTACGGCATTTGATAAGAGATTTATCAAAGACTGCAAAACTGCCAGCTATTGTAAATTATTTAAAGATCTCTAGACAAGTGATCACGAGAAATCGATAAATAAATTCATAAATACTACAGGCAATGATTGAAATTTAATTTTTCTGAATGGTTTGACTATGATTATCCCCCCATTATTTCACCTTGTAAAACCATAACTGCTGCTCCAGTTAATAAAACTCGTTCACCACAATTAGTCACTGTAATGTTGCCAGTTCTCGCGGAAAGTTGCTTGCCTTGCAAATGATTTTTACCCAAACGATTACACCAGTAAGGAGTTAGCGAACAATGGGCGGAACCAGTAACTGGATCTTCGTTAATACCAGCTTTAGGGGCAAAAAAACGTGATACAAAGTCATATTCAGCTTCTGGATCAGCAATGGCAGTAATGATGAATCCAAATCCAGCTAATTCACTAATTAAATTAAATTCAGGGACAAATTCGGCAACATTACGAGATTCAGGCAATAAAACTAATAAGTATTCATCTGCCATGCCTAAAACGGTGTATGATTTTGCTGTTTGCCTAGCAAATATCTGCTCTAATACTGTTAGAGATTTTGTATCACAATCCTCTAGTTTTACCGCCGGAAAGTTCATAGTGATTTGAATATTGCCACTTTTTTGATCGATTTGATCACTGTGATAAGTAACAGTTAATTTGCCACTGAGGGTGTGAAATGTCACTGGCATATCAAGATTAATTGCTTGCTGAGTATATAGATAATAAGCCATCGCTAAAGTTGCATGACCACACAGCGGCACTTCCCTTGTGGGAGTAAACCAGCGTAATTGAAAATGATTCATACCCTGGGCTGGTAATGGCTTAGCAAAGCTAGTCTCAGATAGGTTAAGTTCGGCAGCCACCGACTGCATCCACTGCTCTGGGGGAAATTCATCAAGTAAAATAGTTGCTGCTGGATTACCACTAAATGGTTGATTGGTAAATGCATCAATAACGGCAAATTTAACGGTGCTCATAAGTTTATTGTTGTATTTATAATGTTTTTATTCCAGGATAATAGTTGAATTGTTTAGATGATATCTAATTTACTTTACCATCATGTAGTTATAAAGCCATATGTTAGTAAGACTTAGAAAAACAATCTTTGTAATAAGGCAGATAGCAAGATGTTTTTTATGATCAAATAAACATACTAGATTTTAAAGCTTTTTTATTACATCTTCATTAGAACAGCGTTGCTGAATGCTGCTATGAATCCTCTGTGATTCCATTTTTAAAACCTAAACTCGCACCAAGCTTTGAATGTGTACAAAGTTTGAATTTATGCAAGGTTGCCATTCACATCTTAGTTTCACAACGTCCTATATAGAATGATTATCCGGACTCCATTATCTGTTTACGAGAATCACCTGTTTACGAGACATCAGTGATCACCGCATCCTCTAAGTAAAACACTAATCAAAACATTAATTCAGAATCTTAATCGAACTTCTGATCTGTCTGATCTCACCACAGCGATATACATGGGGCTGGTGCAACATTTGCTAAGATCGACAGCGATGATCTCCCCATTGCCCCATGCCTCATTCCTATCCCAATGTGATTCTACCAGGTTATCTGGCGGGCGCTCAGGATTATCTACCCATCGCCGACCAACTCCGTGCCCAAGGTAAAGCCGCTCTGGTCGTACCCCTGCAATGGTGGGAATGGTTACCTACCGTTGGCGGTCGTTCCATTGCGCCTATTTTGGTAAAGCTAGACGCTGCCATCAAACAAGCCAAGGCAGAGTTTGCCACCGACCGTGTGAATATTATTGCCCATTCCGCTGGTGGCTGGATTGCCCGCATTTATTTAGGGGATCAGCCTTACTATGGTCAGGCATGGCAGGGACGCTCCCATGTGGCGCAATTGTTCTGTTTGGGTACACCTCAGCGCAGTCTTGAACCCTGGACAGTGAAGAATTTGGGCTTTGTGAATGAAACCTACCCAGAGGCTTTTTATAGCGATGTGGATTATATCTGTGTGGCAGGGAATGCCGTCACTGGTGCAAAAAACTGGCGCAACCTTGCCCAATGGCTAGCCTACAGTAGTTATGAGTTAACCATTGGCACTGGAGAATCTAGCGGTGATGGTATTACTCCCATTGCTGCCGCCCATTTGCAGGGAGCCACGAATCTCACCATTGATGGGGTTTATCATTCCCCCAGATCGGGCACTTGGTACGGCACGCCAGCGGTATTATCTCAATGGGCAGCTTATCTGAAATAGCCTATTTTAGGACTATTTTAAAATAGCCTATTCTAAAGAGGTCTAAAGAGGTTCTACCGTCTGAGATCTTCCTTAAATCAATTTCTGAAGTATACTTCTTCAAATATAATTCTCGAAATAGATTCCTTTCCTAAATCTCTAATTGGAGAATTTTAATTCCCGTAGCTTGCATTCAATTCTCAAACTTATTTCTCTAGTTCTCCATTCTATAATCACTCCCTCGGTAAGAAAACTATGTTATTTGGCTTTGGTAAAAAATTAACCCTGCCCCGTCCTGAAGAAACTCTCCCTGGTCGCACTACAGCAATCCCCACCAGTAGCCGCCACTTTGTCAATGGTAATCCTATCAAGCCACCATTCCCCAGCCATTTAGAACAGGCAGTTTTTGGCATGGGTTGTTTCTGGGGTGCAGAACGGAAATTCTGGCAACAGGAAGGAGTTTTTACCACCGCCGTAGGTTATAGCGCTGGTTTTACACCGAACCCCACCTATGAAGAAGTCTGTTCAGGGATGACCGGACATAACGAAGTAGTTTTAGTGGTGTTTGATCCCCAAGTCATCAGTTACAGCGCCTTACTCAAAGTATTTTGGGAAAGCCACAACCCCACCCAAGGAATGCGCCAAGGGAATGACTCCGGTACACAATATCGTTCGGGAATTTACGTGTACAGTCCAGCACAACGGGAACTAGCCGAAGCTTCTCGGGAAGTTTATCAGAAAGCCCTCAAGGAATCAGGGATCAGCAATGGCATTACCACTGAAATCCGTGATGCGAGCGAATTCTATTATGCTGAAGGCTATCACCAACAATATCTCGCCAAAAATCCCAATGGCTATTGTGGTCTAGGTGGTACAAAGGTTTGTTATCCCGCCGCCGCTGAAGTCGCTGAATCAGGAGCTAGTGCCTAATGCCCGCTAGTTTGATGTACTACGAAGATCATTACGTGGTTTTGCCGCCGGATATGCAAGAGCGATTCGTTAATCAAACGGAACTCTTAGCCTTGCTAGAAGAACTTTTAGCAAATATCCAAGATGATCTCCCCAGAGACTTGCAGGATTTACCGCACATTCCTGATCAGGCAAAACGTCTCTGTCAGACTGCCTGTGATTTAGACTGTGGCGATCACGGCGTATGGCAATGGTACGCTGTGCGCCTTGAACGTTAGGTTTTAGATTGGTAATATCTCCCCCGTTATCTGTGGCGATTGAACTCTGACGGGGGGGACTGTTCCAGCAAGAGATACATTAAAACAAAAAACAAACTATACAGATTTGTGTTACTGCTATCCAACATAAATCCTGTTGATGAGTACAAGATGAGTATAGATAAGCAAAAAAGATTAAATGTTAATTGATCGATTATCTGAAGATGCTAAGTTTGCAAACGTATCGCGCTACTTTTGATCAAGGTCAAAACTCAAGGTAAAAATTTATGGGACGTGGCTTAATGTGGTTGCCCTTGCTGGGGCTATTTATCGGGTTGGCTTGGGCTGGTTGGAATGAATATAAAAAACTCGAAGCCTATCAGTTGTGGTCACGAAATTTTGACCGTCACAAATACGACATTATGGCTGCGTTGGGACAAAAAGATCAGACGCTCACTTGGGGTAAACCCACTCGCAAAGGTTTACTAGATCAGCGCACGGTTAACCTAGATGAAGTAAACCGGATTCGGCTGAAAGTGGATCAGCGGTTTATTACTAGTCAAGATACCCCTGCGCCCACTGCCCGTCAGATTAGTTTGGAGTTGGTGCTAGATTCCGGTGAAATTGGTGTGATTCCTTTTACTGATGTAGAAATTGCGTTGAAGTGGTATCGTTTTCTAGAGCAATATCATCAGGAGCATCAGACCCAAAATGCTACGGATGAGATAGTGGGTTAATTATAGTGGGTTCAAATAATTTGTAGAGGGGGATTTGACTGCGCTCAGCCCTCACTGTAATTTAGCTAAAGTTCGTCATACATCTTTCGATTCTCTTATGGCGCAATCTGCTAATCTTAACCTCTAGTCCTTATTTGATTATTGTTAGGGCTTTGCTTTAATGGAATTGGTAGATGCGTTTTGACTGCACATCAAAGGATTAAATTTTAATTACTCGGGAATTTCAGTCGCTTGACTCGCTTAGAGTGTCAAATATGAACATTCACTCTAAGCGTATTGTCAAGCAGTATATACTTACTAAATACTGTATCAACTAAATACCGTATAGCTCCGCCTAAATCTATGACCCAAACCATTGAACAAACATCTACACTGTATGACCGCGATCTTAACCTGTGGTTAGAAGATGTAATTACCAAGTTAAAGGCTGGAGACTTGGTAAATCTTGATGTGGAAAATTTGATTGAGGAGTTAGCAGGTTTGGCAGGCAGAGATCGGCGTGAACTAAAGCAAAGATTGACGACACTGATTGAGCATATCCTTAAACGTTGTTATGTCAAGAGTGAGTACGATTACGCGGGATGGGTTGTTACAATTGTTAGAACTCGTAACGATATTCAAGATATTCTCGAACAGTCTCCAAGTTTAAAAGGCTATATCAATAGTCCTGAGTTATTTCAAAAGGCTTTTGATGATGCTTTAAAGGTTGTGAAGGCTAATCCAGATTATAAATCTGTGAATTTCCCTAAAATATGGCAATTTAGCCGAGATGTTGACGCTATACTCAGTATTGATTTTTGGGAAGTCA
>JBIKNH010000068.1:0-19131 GCA_044358815.1 Pseudanabaenaceae cyanobacterium
GGGATCTGCTTTAATTGTTCTATAAACTTCATGGTCTGGTTTTGCTTTTTGCTTAGCTTTTACCAGACCATTTTTTACTATTTTCCCTTCTTCGTTTTCTACCTTTACGAAAATGAAACCACCCTGCCAGCCCCCCTTAGAAAGGGGGGAGAATAAAGAGCGTCTGGAAGTCCCACTTATTAAGGGGGATTTAGGGGGATCTCTTGATACTAAACTTCGCCATTTGCTTTCCTATACCGATGAGCCGCACCAGTTTACGGATTCAGAAGTAGAGCGTTTAATTAAGGCTTTGGATAATTGCAAGATTCTCGATCCTGCTTGTGGTTCGGGGGCTTTCCCGATGGGGGTTTTGCAGAAAATGGTGCATATTTTGGCAAAGCTCGATCCTCACAATGAGCGGTGGAAGCATCAACAAAAGGAACGGGAAATTTTGCCTGTGTTAGAGGATTTGAAACAGGCGCAAAAGATTAGTTATGAGCAAGCTAGGGATGCGGCGGTTAGTCAATTACAGGAACATTTGACGCAGATTGAGGCAGATTTTGCGAATAATGAGAAGGACTATCCGCGTAAGTTGTTTTTGATTGAGAATTGTATTTATGGGGTGGATATTCAGCCGATTGCTTTGCAGATTGCGAAGTTACGCTGTTTTATTTCGTTGATTGTGGAGCAGAAGGTAGACAATAACCAGCCTAATCGAGGTATTTTGCCTTTGCCAAATTTGGAAACTAAGTTTGTGGCAGCGAATAGTTTGATTCGGTTTAGCGATCAGAATTTGCGAAGTAATGAGGTAATAAGAAAGGAGCAAGAGTTACAAGAGGTACGCAAAAAGCATTTTACAGCGAGGTCTAAGGCAACTAAGGATAAGTATCGTAAGCGCGATGAGGAGTTACGGAATGAAATTAGGGATTTGTTAAAGGGTGTTGGGTTAGATGAAGCTCTAGCTGATAGTTTGGCGCAATGGAATCCTTACAATCAAAATACTTCAGAAAAGTTTTTCGATCCTGAGTGGATGTTTGGGATTAGTGATGGTTTTGATATTGTGATTGGGAATCCGCCTTATGTGCGACAGGAACAAATTAAGGAACTCAAACCAACTTTGCAAAAGCAGTATGAATGTTATACAGGCGTTGCTGATTTGTATGTTTATTTTTACGAGAAAGCGATACAGTTGCTTAAAGACAATGGAAATATAGCTTATATCTCATCAAATAAATGGTTTAAGGCAAACTATGGCGTACCACTACGCAAGTATATTGCAGAAAATTGCCAAATCCATACTATTACAGATTTTGGTGAGCTATCAGTATTTAGTGCTGCTACGTTTCCAATGATTTTTATTGCAACTAAGCGAAAAGTTAAACAACAATCGCCAATTTTTACACAGGTTAAATCGCTTGATCCGCCCTACCCCGATGTAGAAGATTTAATTAGTAAAACTGGAAAACCTTTGCCTGTTGATGCAATTAATAAGTCGGAATGGGTATTAACTAATTCTGGTGTTTCAAATGTTTTAAAGAAGATGGAAAAATCAGGAATATCATTAGGAGAATATGTTAATGGAAAAATTTATCGGGGTGTATTAACTGGATTTAATAAAGCTTTTGTAATTGATACTGCTAAACGAGATGAACTAATTGCTAAAGATCCCAAGAGCAAAGAAATTATTAAGCCTTTAGCAGTTGGTGATGATGTTAGAAAATGGCATATTCGGGAAAGTAATAGATGGCTAATTTTCACACCTATTGGGATTAAAATCAATGACTATCCAGCTATTTTTAGTCATTTATCTAAGTGGCAAACTGAGCTAGAGAAGCGATATGACAAAGGTAAATATTGGTGGGAACTTCGCGCTTGTGATTATTACCAAACCTTTGAATCACCTAAAATCATTTATCCTGATATTGCAAAAGAATCTCGTTTTGCATTTGACAGGGAGAATTTCTATTTAGGAAATACAGTCTATTTTATTTCTAAGCATGATTTATACCTACTAGGCTTACTAAATTCAAAAATTATATGGAGTTATTGCAAAGAAAATTTAACGGTGTTAGGTGATGCAGATAAAGGCGGAAGATTGCGCTTTTTCCGTCAGTTTGTAGAAAATATCCCTATCCCCACCGCTACTGAAGCAGAACAAAAAGTAATAGAAACCCTAGTGCAGAAATGCCTAGACGCGAAAGGTGAGAACGTCAACCAATGGGAACAGGAAATTGATGAAATAGTAGGGCGGTTGTATGGATTGAGTGACGAAGAGATGAAGATAATAAAGGGGCTGAACACGGATTAAACGGATTGCACAGATTACACAGATTTTTTGGAGTAGAATATATTAAAATCAGTGAAATCAGCGTAATCTGTCTAATCCGTGTTCAGCCTTTTATCATGAACTTCAAACACCAAGAAATTACCCAAAAAATAATCGGCGCATCCTTTGAAGTCCATAAATTTCTAGGTAACGGATTCCAAGAAGTAATTTATCAACGCGCCCTCGCCTACGAATTTCATCAAGCAGGATTGAAATTTGCCAGAGAAATTGAACAACAAATTTATTATAAAGACCTACCCGAACCAATCGGCACACGCCGCGCTGACTTTGTGGTAGAAGAAAAAATATTAGTCGAACTCAAAGCCAAAAGTGAACTAGAACCCGCCCACTTTGCCCAAGCATTAAATTATCTGAAAGTCTATAAGCTTGAAGTTGGACTATTAATTAATTTTGGCGCTAAAAGTTTGGAATTTAAAAGATTAATACGCACATAAAACATCTGAACGCGGATTACACTGATTTCACAGATTTTAATTATCAAATACTTCAACAGATAACTTAATCCGCGCAATCTGCGTAATCCCCTTAATCCGTGTTCAGCATTTAATTAATATGAACTACTGGCTAGTAAAATTCGCACCATTCCGATACAGTTGGCAAAAAATCCTATTACATGGCAAATTTGAAATCTATTCCGTCCGCAATCCCCAAGCTCGGAACAACCTCAAAGCCATGCAACTAAACGATCAAGTCCTTTTTTACCATAGCCAAGAAGGAAACAGCATTATGGGTAAAATGAAAGTCATCGTTACTGCCCATCAAGACCCAACCACCGATGATCCAAAATGGTTAAGCGTCACCTTTGAGCCAGTCGAAACCTTTGAAAAACCAATAACATTAAGCTAGATCAAAGACACTCCCGAATTAGCAAATATAGGCTTAGTCAAACAGCCAAGACTCTCAGTAATGCCATTAACTAAAGCTGAGTTTGAGATGATTATAAACGTGACAGATTAAATTGTTTGTATATAGTGGGAAATGCTAAAATCACTCGAATCAGCGTAATCCCATCTAATCCGTGTTCCAACTCTTTATTAAAATATCTAATCATTAAGAAATAAAGCAATGCGGTAGTGGTGCAAAGTACAGCACTTTGCAGAACTAGCTGGGACAATAGCAGCAATGAATGAAGTAGTTCCGTAATTGGGAACTAGAACATAACATTACGCCAATCTTCAGCAACTGTGCCACCGCTATTGCTGTCTTTGGCACAAAGTTACGGATAAACGCTTTTAACGACCACCATAAGTGTTCAATCGGATTGAACTCACAAGAATAAGGCGCGTTGTAAATTGCTTTTGCCCCAACAGCTTCTAAGATTTCCGCCACCCCTGCAACTTTGTGGGCTGCTAAATTGTCCATCACTACTCCGGCACCTTGCCATAGTTGTGGGGCAAGCTCTTCTTGCAGGAACTCCTTGAACTCTTCTCCTGTCATCGATTTACCTAATACTTTAATCGCCAGTACCTTGTCTTGACTGATAGCTCCTATCACGGTGACACGACTACCTCGATAATAGGGCTTGATATCATATAATCGCTCTCCCTCTGGACTTCTACCCCTGTCTCGCATCATCCCCAATAATATTGCCATCTCATCCAGAAACACCAGGTTTTCTGGGGCAATGTCTCTAATGGATTCCCAATACTCTAGGCGTTTTACTTGGGTACTTTCGGTAGCGGCTTGACTGCTCCTGAGAGTTTTTTTTCAGGGTTAGTTTTTGTCTTTGTAACTGGCGGCACATTGTACTCTCACTCACCCCTATTCCCGTCTTTTCCACCCAATACTCGCAATATTCCGCCAAAGTATAGTCAGGATGCTCCGATACCATTGTCGCAATTTCTGCCTCATAACCCTCCATTTGACTTGGTTTGCCTCCTCTGGCGGGGAGTGGTTCTAGGCTTCCATCGGTCTGATATTTTCTTACTATGTCTTGTACTGTATTCTTACTAACTCGAAATTGTGCAGCTATCTTGCGGAGTGAGGTATTTCCTGCTGTGTAGGCTTGCACCATTTTCTCTCTCAGGTCTAGGGAGTATGCTGTCATATTTTTATTTTATTCCTTCTCTCTATTATTGTCCCACTTAGTTGCGCAAAGTGCTGTAATCAGGACGCACTGCCTGAGTAGTTCGCAAATAAGCTTCCAAATCATCCCATTGGGCATTCTCAATCATAGTGGTTAGTTGATCGAGATTTTGACGATAACCCGCCAGTGCCGTCAGAAGGGCATCACGGTTATATTCTGCCATCAGTCGTCCTAGTTCAGGATTACCACCGCCAACGCGACTCGTATCCCGAAAACCAGAACTCGCCAAATTTTGCCCCAGGTTTTTAATTTCGGAATCAGCTTCAGCCAGGCAAGCCCCGATTAAACTAGCACTCACCATGACGGGTAAATGGCTAATCCATGCCACAGCGCGATCATGGGCAGCGGGACTGCAACAGATAACATTTGCGCCGACACTCTGCCACAGAGAGCGAACTAGAGCCACATCCGCCGGATCGTGATCTGGTAGGGGCGTGATCACACAGGGGCGCTCCTGAAATAGTCGATACTCAGCGGCATTAATTCCCTGAAATGCTGTGCCTGCCATCGGGTGGGAACCAATAAACCGAGGATAAATCTGCTGTGCTTCATTAACAATTGCGGCTTTGACGGAACCAACATCCGTAATAATTGGCAGCTTGGGATAAGAAGCGGCAAAAATTATCGCTAACTGTTTCAGGGTGGGCAAAATCGCAGCAATGGGGGTACAAATCACAATTAGGTCGGTTTGCTCTAGGTCTGTGATTTGGTCAAAACTGGTTGCGGCTTGGTCCACTGCCCCCACAGCCACGGCTTGACGACAGGTATCTGGACTGCGACTCAGACCCCAAACCCGCAGTGGTGTTTGAGCAAAGGGTAATTTCTGATCAGCACTGGTGGCGATAGTCCGTAAATCCAGTCCCAAAGAACCACCGATTAAGCCCAACCCCACAATGCCAATTTGCATAGTATTTCCTAAGTATTTCTAGAAAGAACTGGCTGAAAGACACAAAAATCTATGGATTTAGGTTTGAGTTAACACCCAAATCGGAACCAGAATTAAAACCTAAATTCACACCTAAGGCAAAAAATAAGTTATAGCCATTTCAAATAATTTTGGGACGTTACTGTGGGCGGATCAACGGACAAGATGTCCGTCCTACATGTATTGATGCTTTGTAGGTCAGACATCTTGTCTGACAAATACCCTAAATAACGTGCCATTGTTATCCTATTTGCCTATAAACAACAAATCAAAACAAACTAAAACGAATTCCCCCTTTCTACTTTTTTGGACGGAAGAAAGGGGGAAAACTTTTTTAATTAAGACTCGTTTAATTAATACCCATTCATTGCAGGAAACTGTTACAGCTTGCTCAAGTCTAAACCAGCTTCCTTAGCGAAAGCAGCCAAGCCCTTGTGTTGTAAGGTTTTGATTGCCTTGGTAGAAATTCTCAGGGTGACAAAGCGCTTGCCTTCTTCCCACCAAATCCGTTTGTTTTGGAGGTTTACGTGTTGCAGTCTTTTGTTCCGCTTGTGGGAAAAGGAAATGCTAACGGCATTATTGGCTTCTTTGCCTGTTAGGGGGCAACGACGGCTCATAGGTGTTCTCCGGTGGTTCAAGTGTATGCAAGATAATTGACTTTTAATTGATCATTTTTGGGGCAACCGTTGGATTAACCTTACAGCGTAATCAACCCAACCTGTAAGGGGACTGATTGCCCCTAGTTAGCCAAAGATACGGAAAAAAAGTCCAACTTAGAATCTTACATTACTTTGTGGGTCTTGGGCAATAGGCAAGTTCTGGCGGTAATTCTGATCTTGTTAATCTTGGTTTTGTTAATCTTGGGCTTAGATGATTTATGGTTACCAGTGCCGCAGGTTAGCTGAGCGTAGTCGAAGCTAGATTTTTATTTGAATTATCTACACAGCTTAAACCTCTGCCCATTGCCGCAACAGATTGGCATGATTTTTAGAAATTAGATCAAATTCTTCGGTTTTACCGTATTTGGCAAACAGCGATCGCCGTGCTGTGTCTAACTCAAACAAAATAGTGCGGTGCTGGGCATCTCTTACCAGGCTTTGCACCCAACCCACTGCGGCAAGACGTTCTCCGGCGGTTACCGCTGTGACTTGATGCAAGTACGTGGCAGGATACAAAATCATTGCCCCAGCAGCTAGTTTTATTTTTTGTTCGCCGCCATCCGTATCTAAAACTAATTCCCCACCTTCATAGGTTTCAGGATCGCTGAGAAATAAAGTAAACGAGAGATCCGAGCGGTTGAGGTGAGCGCCCTGTCCCATAATGGCATTGTCGGTATGCCAACCATACGCCATACCCGCAGTATATCGACTGACTAAACATGGGCGAATAGCTTTAGGGTAAGCCACCGCCTGAAATAAATCATTTTCCGTAATTGCTTCATGGACAATGGTTTGGATTTGGTGGGCAATGTCAGTACTACCATCCAGTTGATTATTATGTTTGACGATCTTCGCAAAAGTCCCCGCAGTGAGGCGACCGTCAATAAAATTCCCCTCTTGTAATAAGTCGTGAATTTGTTGCAGTTGTTCAGGGGATAACAGTTTGTCAATGTGGACCATCATAATCAATCATAATTAAAGTTCAAAAATTTAGAGTTCAAAGTCTAGTTTCAACCAAATTCCAAGCAGATTTCAAGCAGATTTCAATCGAAGTAGAAGCAATATAGAATTGTCAAGGATACAGCCAGGATATAGGAAGGACGTGATCAACACGCCCTCAGACATATCCCTAGATTACAAATCAATTAGCCTTAATTACCACGCTGTCCCCGTTCCCCAGACTCGCCTCTCTCACCGGATTCGCCCCGTTCGCCCTTTTCGTCTTTATCGCCAGATTCGCCCCGTTCGCCGCATTCTCCAGATTTGCCCGACTCTCGCCCTTCAGAAGCAACTCTTGCTCCCATTGGCTTGTCAATAGAGATCGTTGAACTGGACGATGTACTGGTCAATGAAGTGCGGGAATCGCCTCCTTCTTCGCCACCATGACGGGTTGGGTTGGGGGAGCTAGTTCCTGTCTCTTCGGCGACTGCATTTGCACCGCTGCAACCCGCTAAAGTTGCGGTTAGGCTCAAACTGAGAAATAAGGCTACAGCTTTAGAGTTCATAGATTTAAGAGATGTTCTTTTGAATCACTACATGCATCATCATAGTCAGCAAAAAGTAAAGATTCGGAAAAGATCAACCGTTAATTATGATGATTATTTGGCGAGGATTTAGTGATCATTTATCGAAAAATTTGTGGCTCACCTCAGGCTAAAAACTGCGGAAAATCTTTAATCAGTGACTCTAAAACCCGATGAGTCAGAGATTTACTCGGATTATCCATTTTTTTACCAGTTAAATTGTTCCAACTAGAGGGCGGTTGCTCGCAGGCAGATAAACACAAGAGTCGCTTTGCCCGCGTTAAACCTACATAAAATAAGCGTAACTCTTCGGCTTCCGTGAGTTGTTTGGCTTCTAGATGCGCCATTGCCATAGTTGATAAGTTCTGAGAGGGTTTCGGATCATCGCTATGGGGACTTGTTTCTTGGGTTGGTTCTTGAATTGACGATTCCCGATTTAATTCTTGCTCCAATTCCCGATGCAACAAGTGGCGTAAATAGGCTCTGGTCACTTCCGGTAAACTTGACTCCCCAAGGAATTTCTGTCCTGGAGGGATATAGTCGGCAAAGAAATCCTTTTCGTGGAGAAATGGCATAAATACCACATCCCAATCTAAACCCTTAGCTTTATGGAATGTCAGCAAAGTTAGCTGTCCTGGGCGAGTAAACTCAGATTCTGACAGTTCGGTTTGGGCATCGGTGAATTTCTCACCCTCGACAATTTCCTGCAAAATCGCAATTAAATTACTTAAAGTATAGCGATCCGTCAGTTGGCGACTTAGTTCTGTACCCAATTTATCCGCTGTATTCAGTTCGCCACTGTCATAGTTCAGAATTACCGCAATAAATGGAATCAAATGATATAAAGGTACATTAGGCTTGGCATTGAGGATCTGACGACATTTAACGGCAGCTTGGGCAGCGGCGGAACTCAGGGGCTGATCAATGGCGGTGGGAAATAGAAACCTTTCTGGATACACTGCCAGGGCTGCGGGATCTTTGACTTGAATTAACTGCCGCTGTTGGAGTAATTCTAATAGGGCTTTGAGATAACCAGTGGAATGGGGACGTTCAATAAATTGCAACACTGTCAACATTTCCGCCGGAATGCGCGACATATTCAGTCTGCGTTCCACATCAAATAAATTTAGCGGTAAATCCAATGATGCTAAACGCTTCTCTAGGGCTTGAGAAAGAAACTTGCCTTGGGCATGTTTCCGAAATAAAACCGCCACACTGAGAGGAATTAATTGCTTGGTTTGTCCCCTCTCGGCATTGAAACTATTCTCTATCTCTAAATCATGGGAATTTAGCTGGGAATTGAGCGCGGTAAGATTCTCATAATCAGCACATAATTTCTGTAATCGTGCCACAATCAAATCTACTTCCGCTTCAATGTCAATTAAATCAATGCCTAAACAGTCAGATTGGACATGAGTAAACTCTGAATTATGAGCATCTTGAGGAGCAAATCCCCCTCGGTTCAGTCCCCAGCGTTGCTGAGGTGGCACATAAATTTCTACCCCTAAACCAATTGGCTCAGGATTCGCATTAGGCTGGGGATCATCAGGATCTACGGGGCGAATTTCCTGCCAACGGAATGCCCCAGGTTGTTTGGTGGCAAAACTATCACACATCGACTTCAAGGCACTATTGGCAACTTGAATAATCCTGGCATTGCTACGCCCCGCTTGATCAAACGTAATGCAACGGTGCTGATCATAAAGCTGATCACAAAATCGATTAAACAATACCGGATCAGCGGCGGTAAAAGTGGCATTAATTGCCTGATTGGGATCGCCGACCCGAATCACATTATGGGGAGCCAAGTAATTAATTAATTTCTCTTGGAGGGGGCTAGAGTCTTGGGCTTCATCCTCAAACACTGCGAAAGTCTTTTCTTGCCAGACCTGCTGCACCGATGGATAGGACAATGCCCGCAATGCCCCTAAAACCATATCTTCAAAGTCGATGTATTGCTTATCTGCTAAGACTTTGACATAGCAACCATATAGACTACTGGCGACATTTAATAACGGAATTACGGCTAATTCCCCCGCCATCGCCCCACCAGATAACTGATTGGATAAGTGATTGGATAAGTGGTCAGATAATGGTAACTCTGCTGCTGTAATGCGTTGCTGTAATTCCAAGGGAGACAAACCCGCCCCTTTACCCAAATGCAAAGCCTGTTTCAAAATATTCGGCAGCACCTCCGTCCGTAAAACAGTCTGTCGCCGCAGTTTTTCTGTATCTTCCCCATCAAAATCTATTGCCCCCTGCACCATCAGTTCATAGAGTTGGGGTTCCTGGACAATCCACCGTTGCACCGTTTGTTTAATTAAGCGATGTTTCTGGGCATCGGTGATAATAGTCACATTATCCCAGTCAATCCCCGTTAGTTCGCGGTGGCTTGTGGCAACCCGCAAAGCCAAACCATGCAGAGTTTGCACCACAAACCCACTAGTGGGTAACCGCAATAGCCGCAACTGTTCCGAGACTTTTTGCTGAATATTACTCGCAGCGGATCGGGTATAAGTGACAATGACTAATTGCCGATGGCGATGCAGTTTCTCGCGGGCAATCACCAGCGCTGCCGTCACTGCCATACCTGTGGACTTTCCCGCCCCTGGTACTGCCGCCACCGCTAATTTCCCCCCTTGCCAGTCCGCCATTAATCGCTGTCCTCGGCGGAGTTTCTGGCTGAGTTGTTGTTGTAGGTCCGAAATTGGGGCTACAGGAATCATGGCAAAATCTTTCGGTAACTCGATAACATTGATGGGGTCAGATTGGTTCAACCACTCGCCCCCATGATTGCTGACAGTCTTTACAGGAATGTTTCCAGGAGTGTTTCCAGGGGGGAGATTAAATCCTTTAATCAAATTGTTTAACTAGACCACCTAACTAAAATTGCCCAACCAAATCTCAAAATCAGTATCAATCACCATTGACAATTACTGAGGTATTGATAAGGCATTGGTGCATGAAGCTAGGGGGCTGAAATGTCAGACTGGTTAACACTAATGTTAAAGTTGATTTAATTTAATTCATATTTTAGTCACATTCGATCAATTATAATCATTTATCTTGTTTTCCCCTCGGTTTTGCCGTCGCCAATTCATTAATTTAATCCATCACTAATTTATCGTTAATTTCTAGAGTGAGCCATGCTACCCCACAAGTTTTTATCTCAAATGGCGCAAGAGCATCAACTTTCTGCGGATCAAGAAAGTGTGTTTTTCTTACGGTTTGGTGCGGATAAGTCTGATCAGGAAATTGCCCTAGAATTAGGTATTTCTGAAGAAGCCTATCGCAAACGCATGGGGGAAATTTATCGTAAATTTGACATTGGGGGGAAAGGACCCGGCAAACATAATCGCCTGTTGCATTTGCTACAAAATCAATTCCAGAATGTCTATCGCAATCAAAGCATGGACGAACTGGAAGCCGCCCAATATGGCATGATGTTGGATGTGGAAGATTTAGTTCAAGAGTTACGGGTTCGCAGTCGCCAGTGTATTTTTGAACGGTGCGGTACGGTCAGGATTTTGGACATGTCCCAACCGGTGAGCCTAGAAGAAATCTACACCGGAACCGAAGTCAGAGAAAAAATTTCCAGTCGTCGCCGCTTGAATATCGGTGATTTAACAGATAACTATCGGTATAAAACGGAACGGCTCGAACTAGCCACAGATGCCGAAGAACGGATTTCCGGCATGGATGCTCTGGAACGTTACAGCAAATTAATGTTATTGGGGAAACCTGGGGCAGGGAAAACTACGCTCCTCAAGTATGTGGCGTTGCAATGCTCTCACGGTAATTGCTTGAAGCAATTTGTACCAATTTTCATTACCCTGCGGCAGTTCGCTGGTTCGGAACACGCCAAATTATTGGATTACATTGTCCATGAATTTCGGATCTATAGCATTGGTGACGAAAAAGCCCTCAAACAGTTACTCTATGCTGGACGCACTTTATTACTGCTCGACGGTTTAGATGAAATCCGCGAAGAAGATATTCACCGGATCACCGACGAGATTAAAACTTTTTCGGAACAGTTTTATGGCAATCATTTCGTAATTACCAGTCGTCTGGCAGCGCGGGAATATGTATTTGAGAAGTTTACCGAAGTAGAAGTTGCTAATTTCCAAGCGCCGCAAATTTCTACCCTTGCCCGTAAGTGGTTCGCCGCTAACCCTGTCTATGCAGAGCGCTTTTTAACTAAGGTTGATGCCAATAAACCAATTCAGGAACTAGCCACAAATCCCTTACTGCTAACGTTGCTCTGTTTGGTATTTGAGGAATTTGGCGATTTTCCCAGCAATCGTTCTGAATTATATAAGGAAGGTCTGGACGTATTGCTCAAGAAATGGGATGCTAAGCGTAATATCGAACGGCATCAAATTTATAAAAATCTTTCCATGCAGCGCAAAGAAGATTTGCTGTCACGGGTGGCTTGGGTGACATTTGAGCGGGGTGATTATTTCTTCCGTCAAGCTGATCTAGAGGCTTATATTGCTGAATACATCCGCCATCTGCCCCGATTGAACAACAACGAAGCGGAATTACAGCTAGACAGCGAAGCCATTATTAAATCCATTGAATCCCAACATGGTCTATTTGTAGAACGAGCAAAGGGCATTTATTCGTTTTCCCATTTGACATTCCAAGAGTATCTGGCGGCGCGGGAAGTGGTCCATGACAGTCAACCTGATGTCTTAAATTATTTTGCTACAAAGGTATTTGATGGGCGCTGGCATGACGTTTTCAGTTTGGCAGTGGGAATGATGCGAGCGGCGGATCAGCTTCTACAGATGATGAAAGCTCAAGCGGATCAGCTTTTAACTAATAGTCCGGCGTTGCAGTTGTGGCTGGCATGGGTTGAACAAAAAGCAGCCGAGACCAATCATCTCACTAGTTCTCAAGGTAGTGGAAACACCAATGAAAAGCTCGAAAGTGATGCCCAAGGTCGTGCCTTTTATGTTGCCCTAGGCAGAGCTTTGTTACATGTAGAACCGGTGTTTATGGCGGGAGTTTTGGCGCGGTCTTTGGCTCTGGATCTCGATAGCAGTCTGAATCCTAGCTATCGTCTGGAATTAGCAGAGGATTTATTGCGATTAGTGGAAAGTGGTCAGGACATTCATTTAAATTTGGATTTGGAACTAGATCTCAAACTGTCCATTGAATATGCCCAAGACCGCCAACGGGATGGACTTGTCGCTCAATTACAGAATTTATTGGAACATTTACCCGAAGATGGTTCCGCCGACAGTCAGTGGTTACCTTGGGTGCAACAACTGCAACAGGTGGCAAGCGAATATTGTGCCCTAGGGCGGCAATGGGACTTTAGCCCTAAAGAAATTGAAACCCTGCGCCAATATGACAGCGCCAATCATTTGATTTGGGATTGTCTACATAGTGACTGCTATATTTCCCAAGATCTACGCAATGGCTTGGCGATGAGTTTATGGTCTCAGCCATCGACTACTTAAAATTCTGACATTAAATCCCAGGGTTAGATTCTAGAATTAAATCCTAGAATTAAATCCTGTTATTTGACGAGTCGCACAATGTCATTATTTACAGATATAGCAATAGTTTGATGACAGATAAGTTATTTCCCTGAAGTTGTTTCCCCCAATGTCAATCACTACCCTATGGGGATGATTGGGGATTCCCTCTGGGATTTCAAGACAGGATTTCATGGGTAAATCCCATTCCCTATCAATAAACCCTAAAATTAATACCACCATAATGGCACAATAGATTAGTAATCGCCGTGATGTTTTGCCATCAGTTCATTTATGAGTAACTTTGCCCAAACTTTACCATCAGTAGGAACCTACGAATCCAAAACCCAAGAAATTGCCCGCCGTATTCTCCAAAATACTGACAATAAAGGCTCTTTTTGGGCAAAACTGAAGGAAAATATCAATCTTGAAGATAAAATCATGGCTTGGTCCATGGGTAATGACGGCTTGCGGGTGCAGCTTTTTCGCCTCATTGACTGTTTGCCCTCCTTGCACAGCAAACCTGAAATTGCCCGCCACATGCAAGAATACCTTGCCAATGATGCGGTAAATTTGCCCGCTCTCAAATCAATTCTCGGTTTCAGTACCGATGATCCTAATTCCTTCACAGCGACCACTGCCGCCACCGTATTCAGCACTGCCGTAGAATCTTTAGCGAAAAAGTATATCTGCGGAGCCAATTTAGCTGATGCCACCAAAAGCATTGAGAAACTGCGCCGCGACCAGTTCTGTTTCACGATGGACTTGTTGGGAGAAGCCGTTATTAGCGAACCGGAGGCGGCACAATATCTCCAGCGCTATTTGGACATGATGACTAGCCTAACCAATAAAGCGAAATCCTGGGGCATGATTGACGCGATTGATCGGGCTGACGGCGCAAATTTGCCTCGGGTGCAGGTTTCCGTTAAATTGAGTGCTTTCTATTCCCAATTCGATCCCTTAGATCCCATTACGACAAAACAGAAAGTTAGTGAACCAGTGCGGACGTTGCTCCGTAAAGCCCAAGAGTTAGGCTGTGCAGTCCATTTTGATATGGAACAATATGCCTACAAAGCCCTGACATTACAGATTCTCAAAGAAGTTTTAACTGAAGATGAATTTCGCCAACGGACGGACATCGGCATTACTTTACAGGGCTATTTGCGAGATAGTGAGCAGGATTTGCGAGATTTGATTGCATGGGCAAAAATGCGCCAACATCCCATCACCGTGCGTTTAGTCAAAGGCGCTTACTGGGATCAAGAAACCATTAAGGCTTATCAGAAGTCTTGGTCACAGCCCGTATTCAGCGATAAAGTTTCCACTGATGCCAACTATGAGCGTCTGATTGAGATTCTCTTAGAAAATCATCAATATCTCTATGGTGCGATTGGTAGCCATAATGTGCGTTCCTTGGCTAAAGCGATTGCCGTGGCGCAAACCCTGAATCTGCCCCGTCGTGCTTTTGAAGTACAAGCTCTCTATGGCATGGGTGAGAAGTTCGTCAAAGCCATTACTGATATGGGTTATCGGGCGCGGATTTACTGTCCCTTCGGTGATTTGATTCCAGGGATGTCTTATTTGATTCGCCGTTTATTAGAGAACACGGCAAATAGTTCCTTTTTGCGTCAAAGTATCAGCGAAGAGAAAGATATTCAAGAATTGATCGCGCCCCCCGTGATGACTCCTAAGGATCAGCAATATCATGGGCAACCAGTGGCGATGACCTTCGATCAGTTCACTAATGCCGCTGACTTGGACTATGCCAAACCAGAATATCGTGAAGGTTCCCAAACTGCCCTGGCGAAGGTTAAAGATTTATTTGGTAAAACCTATTTGCCTGTGATCAATAACCAACGGGTCGAAACCGTCCAGTTTCTCGATTCCGTCAATCCTTCTTGCTTTACGGAAGTGGTGGGCAAAGTGGGTTTAGCTTCTGTCGCTCAAGCAGAAGCCGCTGTAGTTGCTGCTAAACAAGCATTTCCGGCATGGAAAAAACTATCTGCCACCGCTCGCGGTAGTTATCTCCGCAAGGCTGCCGATATTATGGAAGCCCAGCGGGAAGAGTTGATCGCCTGGATTGTTTGGGAAGTGGGCAAACCATTACGGGAAGCTGATGGAGAAGTTTCTGAAGCCATTGACTTCTGCCGCTATTATGCCAAGGAAATGGAACGGATTGAAGCAGGGACTCAGCGCCATGTCCCTGGGGAAGATAACACCTACATCTACCAGCCTAAGGGTATTACCGTAGTGATCGCCCCTTGGAATTTTCCTTTAGCGATTGCGATGGGTATGAGTGTGGCAGCCCTAGCCGCTGGTAATACGGTAATTCTCAAACCAGCGGAACAGTCAGCTATCGTGGGGGCGAAAATTATGGAAGTTCTGCAACAAGCCGGATTACCACCAGGAGTCTTTAACTTCCTCCCTGGTATTGGTAGCGAAGTTGGTGCTTATCTGGTTAAACATCCTGATGTCCATTTAATTGCGTTTACGGGTTCGCAACAGGTAGGTTGCCAAATCTACAGCGAAGCCGCCGTATTACGTCCTGGACAGAAGCATCTCAAGCGCGTCATTGCCGAAATGGGTGGTAAGAATGCGATTATCGTCGATGAAAGCGCCGATCTGGATCAGGCAGTGGTAGGGGTGATGAATTCCGCCTTCGGTTTTGCTGGACAGAAGTGTTCTGCTTGTTCCCGTGCTATCGTGCTTGCACCTATTTACGAAACCTTTATGGAACGTCTGGTGGCGGCGACGCGGTCCTTAACTGTACAAGCGGCTCATTTACCGGATACGAAATTCGGACCTGTGATTGATGGGGCGGCTCAAGCAAAAACTTTGAGTTATATCGAAGCTGCCAAAACCACTGCTAGCTTAGCTTTACAGATGCCTGCCCCTGAAAATGGCTATTATGTAGGAGCGACGATTTTCCGTGATGTAGCTTCTGACGCTCCCATTGCCCAAGAAGAAATCTTCGGTCCTGTTTTAGCCGTGATTAAAGCTGATAGTTTTGCCAGCGCTCTGGAAATTGCTAACAGTACCCAGTTTGCCTTGACTGGCGGCGTATTTTCCCGTACACCTTCCCATATTCAACAAGCTTACGCAGAATTTGAAGTAGGGAACTTGTATATTAATCGTGGCATTACCGGAGCATTGGTGGATCGTCATCCCTTTGGTGGTTTCAAACTCAGCGGTGTTGGCTCTAAGGCTGGCGGTAAAGACTATTTGTTACAATTCCTAGAACCGCGTGTTGTGACTGAAAACACCCAGCGCCAAGGTTTTGCGCCTTTGGATATGATTGAGTAAGTAGCAATTTGGTAATAGATTGCGCTATTGAGGAGTTTCTCAATTACTGAATTAACTCCTCAATATTAACTCCCCAATAAATTGCTTAATTACGTCTCCAACTATGACTTGATGTATCTGTGGCGTACATGTGTCAATACCAATCTAGGCGTTACTTCTAGTGGACTATACCCCTAGGCTGAAAATGTAAAGAAGTATTGCGAAATGTGTCAAACATTGTTATGTTTATAGCCATAGAGTTTTACGACATCAATAGTCAGCGAGAACAAAAATGGAAACCGAAAATCGCAACACATGGAACTGGGGCTTTACCTCTGGCGCAGAAAACTGGAATGGTCGCTTGGCTATGATCGGTTTCGTTTCTGCTATTGCCATTGAAATTATTAGCGGTCAAGGCGTGCTGCATTTCTGGGGCTTGATCTAGTACTCCAGCATCATCAAGTTAGTCTTAGATAAAACTTAAATTCCCCCGTGAGGCTTGTGAAATGCTTTGCGGGGGAATTTTAGTGTAAGAAATCCTGAGAAAGTATGAGGATTTTTGTTTGAGTAAATTAAAATTAGAAATATAGCCTCAACTACGCTTACTTAATTTGTATAGACAATTCAAATGAAAAATACAGCTTCGACTACGCTCAGCTCTCAGTGTAAGGTAGCTGAGCGTAGTCGAAGCCACCTCTACAAATTATTTTAAACCATTAAAATAAAAATAATAATGAAAGTAATCAGGACCAGAAATAATTAAGCTTCTAATTTAGTTCCGTTTGCGCTAATCGCTACAATCTCTAAATCAATTGGTATTCTAGAATACCTAGATTAGTGCGTGAGTTTAACCCAAAGGTATGCGATTGCTTGATCGATTAAGTATCCAATCTAAACTAATTGCCATGCTGTTGGCAGTGAGCGGCTGTTCCATAGTCGTGATTACTTATCTGGGCTATCGCAGTGGACAAGAAAATCTAACCGATCGAGTGTTTAGTCAATTAACCAGTGTGAGAGCATCAAAAGCTGATCGTATTGAGGCTTATTTTAAAAACATTCACAACCACATCCAAACCCTCAGCGAAGATCCAGCGGTTGTGGCAGCAATTCAAGAATTTACTAACGCAGAACGAAAGTTACAAACTGCTTCCATTACACCAACTATCGATCAACAACTCACTAATTATTATCGAGAGGCTTTTCTACCGCGATTGACAAAAACTGAATTAGGAACGCCAGTGATTGAATCCTATCTGCCCACAGAACCTGCTGCGCGTTATCTTCAGTATCATTACATTGCAGCAAATCCCCATCCCGTCGGTAAAAAAATGCTTCTAGATGACCCTAAAGATGGGAGTGAATATAGCCAAGTTCATAATCGTTATCATCCAATATTTCGGAACATTGTCCAGAAATTTGGTTATTATGATATGTTTCTGATTGACACTCAAGGAACGGTAGTATATACAGTATTTAAAGAAACTGACTTTATCACTAATTACCGCACAGGGGCTTACAAAGACAGTAATTTAGCGCAATTAAATACTATCGTTCAAGCCGCGAAAACCCGTAATTATGCCCGTTTGACAGACTTTGCCGCCTATGCTCCTTCCTATGGTGCGCCAGCGGCTTTTATTGCTGCCCCCATCTTTAATAAATCAGAATTTGTTGGCGTTTTAGCGTTCCAATTACCTGTAGATGAAATCAATAATATTATGACAGGGAATCGTAATTGGGAAAGTGACGGGTTAGGTAAAAGTGGTGAAACTTATTTAGTCGGTAATGATTATCTCATGCGGTCAGTGTCGCGGTTTTTGGTAGAAGATCCCCAAGGTTATGGGCAAACTTTACGGTCCCTAGGCATTAATCCCCGCACGATTCAGCGCATTGAACAGTATGGAACTTCAATTTTACAACAGCCTGTACGTACCGAGGCAGCAGTGCAAGCCCTCGCAGGAAAACGGGGCACGCAAATTGTCAATGATTATCGGAATATTCCCGTTTTGAGTTCCTATGCACCGTTAAAATTAGAGAATCTAGATTGGGTAATTTTATCAGAAATTGATTTGGCAGAAGCTTACAGCCCAATTTATGCTTTTGAGAAACAGATTGTGATTTCAGCAACGCTGTTACTGCTGACGGTGACACTGTTGGCGATGGCTTTAGCGCATTTGTTTGTTAAACCGATTAATGAATTGATTGTGAGTGCGCGGCAGGTGGCAGCAGGGGAACTAGAAACTATTGATATTTTAGAATCTGGTGATGAATTTGGCGAACTAACGCAATCTTTTAATGCGATGGTGACGAGTTTGCGGACTCAGACTGATTTAGTGGCGCAAAAGAACCAAGAAAATGAGCAGTTATTACTAAGTATTTTTCCAACAGCGATTGCTAAACGCCTCAAACAGGGCGAGAAAGATATTGCCGAAGATATTTCTAATGTGGCGGTATTGTTTTCAGATTTAACGGGATTTTCTAAACTATCGGCTACTTTAACTGCATACGAGATTGTCGGCATTCTCAATGATTTGGTAACAGCTTTTGATGATGCGGCGGAACGTCATGGCATGGAAAAAATTAAAACCATTGGTGATAGTTATTTAGCGGTTTCTGGGCTATCAATTCCTTATCTAGATCATGATCGGCGCACCATTAATTTTGCCATTGAAATGTTATCAATTATCCGAAGGTTTAACCATGAGCGGTCCTTTGATTTAAATATTCGGATTGCCATCAATTCCGGTGATGTGGTGGCGGGAATCGTGGGTCGGAATAGATTTATTTACGATGTGTGGGGGGATACGATTAATACAGCGCGGGATTTACGCATCGCCTGTCCCC
>JBIKNH010000246.1:0-5616 GCA_044358815.1 Pseudanabaenaceae cyanobacterium
TCGCCAAAAAATTCTAACCGCACAATTCGGTCTTCATAGGCGGGACAAATTTCCACAATATCTCCTTTAACCCGATACTTACCCCGTCCCATTTCTACATCATTCCGTTCGTATTGCACCGTAGCCAATGCGGTCAGAAGTTCTCTTTGATTGAATTCCAGTCCCACTTGCAGCGGTAAAGCGGCTTTGAGATATTCTTCTGGCATTCCCAAACCATAAATACAACTAATGGAAGCTACGACAATTACATCACGGCGTTCAAATAGAGAACGGGTTGCGGAATGGCGTAACATATCGATTTCTTCGTTAATAGCAGAAGACTTTTCGATATAAGTATCTGTGACGGCGATGTAAGCTTCCGGTTGATAATAGTCGTAATAACTAATGAAGTATTCCACCGCGTTATGGGGGAAAAATGACCGCAATTCGTTACAAAGTTGCGCGGCAAGGGTTTTATTATGGGCTAAAACTAAGGTTGGCTTCTCATATTTAGCAATCACATTAGCGATAGTCATCGTTTTACCCGTGCCCGTAGCACCCAAAAGCGTTTGGTAGCGCAGACCTTGACGCAAACCTTCATGAAGTTCAGTGATAGCTTTAGGCTGATCAGCAGCAGGGGACCAAGGGGTTTGGATTTGGAATAGAGACACGGTAATAAAGGTAATAACTAAATAATGGGTTAGAGAATAGTTTAACCTACGTTACAAAAATACGTTATAAAAAACAGATCCGCAACCTTTCCGGCATCAATTAATAGCTTTATTTAATAGCTAGTTTATGAATTCGTGAAAAGTCGGGGATCTAGGCAGATAATCGTTTTGACGATCTACTTACCCATTTTTTCGCCGTCTCGTTCCTTTTTACCGCGCCAAATCAACCGCAGCGGTGTGCCTGTAAAACCCAGTGATTTCCGAAATTGCTTCTCAATATAACGACGGTAATTATCGTTAAACCTTGCCGGATCATTGACAAAGAGAATTACCGTTGGCGGACAGGAAGTAATTTGCGTACAGTAATAGATTCGTCCTGATTTACCACCGCGAGTTGTTGGTGCAGAATGCCAGGTGACCGCTTCATTAAGGGCTTCATTCAAAACTGCGGTACTAACGCGGCGGCTGTGCTGTTCCGAAACAATATCCACTTGTTCGAGAATTTTAGGAACCCGCTGCCCCGTCATCGCACTCACAAAGATGATCGGTGCAAATTCCACAAACATCAACCGATCCCGAATCCGTTCTTCAAATTCGTAAATCGTATAGGAATCTTTTTCCACAGCATCCCATTTATTGACCACCACCACACAGGCTCGACCTTCATCAGCAATACGGGCGGCAAGTTTCTGGTCTTGATCGGTTACACCGTCGAGGGCATCGATCACCAACAAGACCACGTCTGCTCTGGCAATGGCTTTAAAAGCACGGTTAATGCTGAAAAACTCCACGCCATAGTCCACATTCTTTTTGCGCCGAATCCCTGCGGTGTCAATTAAACGATAAAGTTTACCATTCCGTTCCACTTTAGTGTCGATAGCATCGCGGGTTGTGCCTGCCACCGGACTAACAATGCTGCGTTCTTCCCCCAAAAAAGCATTCAATAAACTAGATTTACCCACATTGGGACGACCGATAATCGCTACCCTAGTTTCATTTTCTTCGGGGGTGATTTCCGTAGCAGGAGGGAGACGCTCCACCACTAAATCCAGCATATCCCCAGTACCGTTACCGTGAATGCTCGATAAAGCTATGGGTTCACCTAGTCCCAATTGCCAAAATTCTCCTGCTTGAGCCATGCCAGTTTTAGCAGCTTCGCACTTATTTACGGCTAAAATAACGGGCACACTCTGACAACGGAGCCATTCGGCAATTTGTTCATCAGCAGCGGTGATCCCTTGCAAACCATCAACAACGAAGATCACTACTTTGGCTTCGGAAATGGCGGTCATTGCCTGTTGACGAATCAGGGGCAAAAATTCGGTTTCGTCATCAAAGACCAAGCCGCCGGTGTCAACAACTAAAAATTCATGTTCCCGCCAGAAACAATTGCGATAAATTCGGTCACGGGTCACACCAGGCTGATCAAAAACGATGGCGTGTTGTTCACCGGACAGGCGGTTAACTAAAGTAGACTTACCCACATTGGGGCGGCCGATAATGGCAACAATCGGGAGCGGCATAGGACGTTTTACAGAGCCACAAACCTTTAATCATCCCTTAAAGGCTGCATTTTGTCTAGATGGTTTATTTGCAGCCCCATCATGAAGCACCATGATGTCTTGATTGAGGTTTTGTGTGAGGTCTTAGGTTCTCATTCTATATGGTGTAGATCACTATGGAATAATACCTATGTAACACTGCTAAAATCGACTACACGTCCAGAACCTCCCGCGCTGCCCGTAAACCTGACAAATACGCACCATGAGCGCTACCAAAGTGATCTTGACTGGATGCCTCACCAGCAAAAAATACGGAGGTTCCCAAAGGATCGGCAAGGTGTTGGCGCATTTTCGGCATTGAACCAAGCCTATTATAGGAATAGGAACCTAAGGCAAATGGGTCCATGCCCCATCGGGTAATTTGATAATCAATGGGTTCGGGAATCTCTGCGCTGTAAATGGTTCGCAAAGTTTCCATGGCACTAACCACAGTTTTTGTGTCTGACCATGCTTCTACTTCTCTACCCTGATCTGCTGCATTAAATCCCAAGAGAATGGGCATATTAGCCACCCGCTGGAAACTCACCCATTGCGTCCATTCACCGTGATTTGTAGGAATATATTCCAACCAATCAACATTAGTCCAAAATGCCTGATCAAATCGTAAATAACACTTGTTTAAAACCCCCATTCCCAGCTTGGTAATAGCATTTTGCTTTTGATCTGGCAATTCAGGAATGAACCGCACATTTCCTGATTGTAAAACCCCCAACGGTATGGTCACAATCACATGATCTGCTAAAAACTCTGTTTTTTCGGTGATTACCCGCACTGGTGCTTGCTGCCAATGAATTTCTTTCACCACTTGCCCCAGTTCCAGAGACAATCCTTGGGAGAGAAACTCAGGAATCAACCGAAATCCATCAGCGAATAGATGATCATCACCGCTGAATTTCTTACTGCTATCGTACCAGTGGGCTGAAAGGGTCTCTGCACTGCCAGCATACTCTTGTTCAATTTCACTGTTCACAATAAAATTGATCAGGCGATTAGCTTCCGAATCCTGCTCTAATTCCTGGATTAACGGCTCAATCACTTGACGAATTGAAGCGTCATTATCTGCATTCTGTGCCTTTTTTAAAGCGGTGTTGATCTGGTTCCTGAATTGGTCCATCCGATTCTCTTCAGTTTCCCCAAGCACCTGTCCTGAAGTACTATAGGTGGCTCTACTGCGGTAACTGGTGGTGAATCGTTTTGCTTTGATTTGGTCAGCCACATCAGTTAATGGATTCCCTTTGGGACCATGAATCCAAGTTGCACCTAAATCTAACGGCATATCAGCCCATTTAGAACTTGTCCAAATTCGACCACCAATCCGGTCGCGGGCTTCCACTACCACTACTTCACGTCCTCGTTTATGCAACTCTTGGGCAGCCGCCAGCCCCGCTAGTCCTGCACCAATCACGACGACCCGCTTTTTACTCGACGCGGATACAGCCCCATTTTGTCGCTCACCTGGTTGTTCAGCTTGTCTTTCACCACAGGCACCACCAGCAGAAGTAATTAGGGTCAACCCAAACGTTTTTAAGAAATTTTTTAAGAAATTGCGCCTATCCATATATGACCTCAGTTCTAACAGTTCCTGTCAAACACAGTCAAACTGATTCGCTGATCGTAACTTGAATTATTCGGTCACTTGCATAAGTCAAGTAAATAAATTAACTAAACTAATTCAGTGCGGTCTTAGCCATAGCGTAATTTGAAAAAGAGAATCAGCAGATTTAGAACTAGAGTAATTAAATTAGCTACCACCACGGGGGCAGAATTGACCAAAACACCATAGATAAACCAGAGGCTGATCCCCACAATAAAAGTTAAGAGCATGGGCAAAGAAATGTCTTTGGTGGATTTTGAGCGCCAAATTTGGAAAACTTGAGGCAGAAAAGCACAGGTCGTCAGGGTTGCGGCTCCATAGCCTAAAATCGTCACTCCATCCATAAATTCTTGTGTTCCGTTAATGTTGGTTTGCTGAAGTATTTCGCATTGAATAGTTGCTTTTGAGGTTTGATTGCAATATTTGAGATTTAATAACAGTCTTTAGCCATAATCTCAAACTGATCTAAAACCGCTTGAGCCATTGCCGCCGCCCCGCCCATCCCGCCGATTCGCTCTTTACCATTGGCAATACATTCCTGTTGCAGCGCCGAGTTATAGAGACAATCCGCTAAAACAGGAATTGCCACCCGTAAGGTATCGCGATTGGCTTTCTGGTGTGTGGGCGCAATCAGATGAATTGACCGCCCTAATAAACGTTGCTGTGCCTCCGCAAATCGGTAATTAAATTGCGGACCGCCACCGACAAAAGTAATCACAGGCTTACCTAAACCCACCGCCTGTTCTAGGGCTGTGCCTGCCATGCCCACCACAGCGGTACAAGCTTGTAAAATCTCACTGAAACCATCTGCGACACAATAGACTCGCAATTTTTGCGCCCCATTGCCATCATTGTTGCCCTCACTATTGCGCTCTAGATAAATTCCTTGGCTGATGTCTTGCCCCAGTAATTGCCATTGCCAAGGGGTATTAGCTAGTAATTCCGGTAACTGTGCCAATAGGCTAGGGGTAATGGCAGCATACCAAGCCACTGCTGAACCGGAACTAATATTTGAATTAATGGCGGCAGATTCATCATGGTAAAGGGCACAAAAATCTAAGATCAGCCGGAAATTCTCGCCACATTCAGGAAGACGACTGCCAGGTAATAACGCCACTACAGGATCTGCCGTCAAGTTGAGGGATTTTAGACCAAGACTGCTGGAAGCCTGACCCTGTGGCAACACATCCATAAAAGCATTCCCCACAAACTGCGCTTGATTGACCCGTTGTTGATGCAGGAGTCTAACGGTAAATTGATCCCGCCCGAAGACCTGCAAACAACGCCGCCGCCGTAATAACTGCACTGTCGGGAAAGGCAACTGTAACCGATTTTCGTAATAAGCCGAAAAAGGCACCAAATAGGAAAAGTATGCCCGTCCCGTCGCCAACGCCATCGCCAATGCCACCACATCCCCAGTGGCAAACACGAGATCATGGGTTTGGGTCGTTCCTGTCTTGCCAAACTGTCGCGCTGCTTGAATCTGTTGCCAAGTTTGCCCCACCAGCCCCGCCTGAATATCGCGCCAAAATTGGAACGCACTCATGTACACAAAGCCCCCCGACGGCATCGTAGCTCCGGCACAATGGCAGAAAATCCCTTCGCGACGGTAGCTGTTACCCGCGCCCACGATGGGTAAAGCAGACAATTCCACCTCAGGGGCTAACTGCTGCAATGCCTTTGCCACCGCTGCCCCGCTGAGATCTTCGCCGTGACCATTGCTGATAAACAACACCCGTCGCCGCAGGTTTTTTGGGGTTGAGGCTTGACGTTGGGGCATGGGATCGGGCATTAGAGCTTAACTCCATAC
>JBIKNH010000247.1:0-5604 GCA_044358815.1 Pseudanabaenaceae cyanobacterium
TTTTCCGTCGTGGAAGACAGTACCGTTGGTGATAATTGTCGCGTTGGTCCCTATGCTCATATTCGTGGAGAATCCTTAGTGGGAACGGGTTGCCGCCTTGGTAATTTTGTGGAACTAAAGAAAGCGGTAATTGGTGAGCGCACTAATGCCGCCCATTTGAGTTATCTCGGTGATGTTACCATTGGCACTAAGGCGAATATCGGTGCAGGAACAATTATTGCTAATGACGATGGATTTAAGAAGCATCCTACTATTTTAGGGAATCGCGTGAAAACTGGTTCCAATTCTGTAATTGTAGCTCCTTCAGTGATTGCCGATAATACAGTGATTGGTGCAGGTTCCGTAGTTAAAGGAGAAATCCCTCCTAATGCCTTGGTGATTGTGCGTCCTGAGCAAGTGGTTAAGCCCGATTATTACGATGAAACGGGTAGAAAGAAATCTGTTTAGGGAAGTCTATCTTATAAGAATTTGTTCTATATTAATAGAATAAATCAGGCTGTAGATTCAACTATGAGTGAATACTATGAGTAAGTCTTTATAGTTCAAAATCTACAGCTTAGATTCGATTTCTTGGAAATATTTGCTTCTAATTATCAAAATCATCAGTAAAACAGGGGCAAGCAGCATTTGCCAGAGAATCCGCAAAGCAGTAGTTACATGTTCCATAGACCCTATACCTAAGCTCAATTGCTGACCGAGAACGATCACTAGAATCACACTCAAGCCACCTAATAAATAGAGAGATCTAGCACTAGGACGTTGCTCTAAGTTCAGTTTTAACGGTTGTCGTAACCACTGAATTACCCATCTAAATATTTTAGTTCCCCAAGTTAAAGTGATACTTGGATAGATCAATTCTGGTAAAAATAATAACGCTAATTGCCAATTGGGAACTAAGCCATTACTATATACGGCAAACATTGATGCATTGAATTCCTGTACCCTAGAATAAACCAAAGCGATGGGAATCTCTAGCAAAAATTGCGGTAATCCTAATAGATTGCTTGGCTCATTGAGAATCTCTAAAAATGCGAGTAAAACGCCCATTGTGGTGTAAGCGGTGAGAACCACCACCACATACAAACTGAATGAGCGAAAGGTTCTTGTTAAATGATGAGATTGTTGCATTCCATAGTTACTAACTGGTAAAATCACTGCTTGAATGAGAATTAGACTAGTTGCTAGCCGAGCCGGAATATAGTGCCCTATGCCTAATAAGAGAATCACCGCTGTAATGCTAGTAATTATGAAGCTCACTAAATAACGATTTTGATATTGAGGATGTAATTGAACTGTCAAATACTTCACACCATAACCCGCAGTCAAAATCCCGCCAATCAAGGTCATAAACCAACCTTTCATTAACCAAGGAACGCTTAAATGAATGGGTATTGGTGGTAATCCAAAACATTGACGGGACCATTGCACTGCCTCCTGAATTAAAGTTCCATCAAATGGTTCCATTAAATGATCTGATGTAGCAGAAATTACTAATTTTCGTGCTGTGCCATTAGCGAAGTTCCCATATATTTGTCCTACTTGAGGAGCTTCTTCCTTGGTGGCTTCTTGGAGCATTTCCCGCATAAGACTAGGAGTATGAAATTCTTCATATAAACCAATTCCCATTAATAAATTCGGCGGAATTGTGGGAGTTACTTCAGCACTCATCCCTAAATCAAGGGTGACACGAATTTGGGAAGCATCAATAGTATAAGAAGCGAAAGTTATAGCGGTGGCGGCTCCCATAGAATGCCCACCAATACCTAAACGTTTTTGATCAAAAAGTTTTGGATGTTGCTTCACATATTGAAAAGCAATGTGGGCATCCTCGATATTTGCTTCAGCGCTGAAATTCCGCCGATAGGATTCCCCAAACCCACCACTGTCAAAAGTCAAGGCAGCAATACCATGATTAGCTAGTTCTATGGCTAAGGGTTCAGTCATTTCCTTAGAAGAACTTACACCATGCCAGAGAATCATTGTAGGATAGGGCGCGGGAGTATTAGCAGGAATATAAAGCCTGCCAACGATTTGAGGTGTTGAGGTTTGATTATTATTTATTAGATTTGAGGAAGATGATAACTTGAGATTGATAACTTCAGTATTGATTTTGTAGGGATAAAAAATGATCAAAATTAATAGTCCAATAGTTAGGATTATTAACCCTAAAATTATTCCTTTATGAGGTGTTTTAAGCATTTATTTACTCACATTTAGCAAACTGGTAATAAGGTAAACCGAACAAAGCTAAAAAACCAAACTGAGAATATCACCAATACTGTTTCTTGCCCCGCGCCGTTTATCACTGGGGGTTTTGGGTAAAATGCTAGTGTAACGGGAATCACCACAAAAAACTAATTTATAATGATTGGTTTCTGAAACTATTTCAAAACCTAATTCTCGTAAATCTTTTTCTAATTCAGGGGTCATTCTTGTGTAATTATTTAAAGAAATTTTGACTAATTCACGCATTTCTTTAATGGGATCTTTATGCTCATTATATAGACTGCTATCCAAAATATCTTGCAAAATATAATATTGCCGTGAATCTTGTTCTCGTTTATCAGCCGCAGTTTTTAAAACATGTAAAATAATACCGATTTTCTCATCTGGATATAAGTCAGGCTCTGTTACTTTAAGGGCAATGGAACCCGATTTTTCTACAGTATTAGATAAAGAATTATGCTTCAAAACATCCATCAAAATATGTTTGCGTCGAGTGCCATCATTACAGGCTTTAGAGGCATGATTTTCTAATACATCAAGAATAATTTTTAGCTTTTCTTGATAGTAAGAATCTGCTTCTGATACCTTCAAAAAAATAAAATTACCGCTGTAATGAGTCCCACGAATTTGTTGCAATTCATATTCTAATCGTTCATTTTTAACTTGTAGTTCTTGATTTCTGGCTTTCAATTTTTCTATAGTTGCTGGATCAGTATTATTAGTTTCAGATACTTTCTCCAACTGTTTGGTTAGTTCCACAATTTGAGATCGTTCTAGTGTAATAATATTTTCCGCCTCAGTGATTTCTGTTTCCATCCATGCAATCGTATTTTCTAATTCTGCTTTAGTTTGAGTAAATTCTGCTTCTAGTATTGTAGTGTAGTTTTTAGCTAGAGCTAATTGGGACTCCTGTAGAATATTTTGTGTTAATAAATGAGTGTAAATTTTTAGCGTTAATTTTTGCCAGCCATGTATAAAAGATTGCTGTGCTTGAGATTTTTGTCTTTCTTGAACTAGTTGTATTTCTATCTGACTGAGTTGGGATTTAATGGCATTAACTTCAGCACTGAGGGTAATTATTTTTAGTTGTTTTTCTTCAATAATCAACTGAGATGCGGTTAGTTGTTGCTGCACTGCATCTAATGCGCCATTAACTAGATTTAGCTGAGCTTTGGTCTCATTCGTAGTCACATTTAAGCTTTCAAGTTCTATTTCAATATTTGCTGTTCGATTACGCTCTAATTCAAGGGTTTCATAAGCACTCTGTAACGCTTTGTTGGTTGCTTGAGATTCTGTTTGATATTTAGCTAAATCTGATTGGAGGTTTTCTTCAGCTTGTAGTTTAGCCTGAAAGGTTCGACGATGGCGCATCATGAGAACTTCCCATATTCCCCAAATTGTCATGGCAAACATCCATGTGCATAAAGTTAATGTTCTATAAAATGAACTTTTTGTAGCAGAAACTAAAGTAAAATTAGAATCTGATTTTTCACCCCGAATACTGTTTAATTCCTGGGTTAACCATCCTAATAATTCACTATGCCAATTCGGATAGTTTTTGTACCGTGAAGACTTAATCAAATAAATTCGACCAATGATTTTACTCTGATTTGAACCAGATATCTGACGGAAGATAATAAAATGATCGCTTGTTAAAACTTGTTTGAAATCACGATCTAAGTCGATGGAATTAAGTGTCAAATTATTGAATTTTTGATTGGACTGTGGATTAAATTGCTGCTGATTTTGAACCTGATAAATATAGATAATTCGTTGATTTGGGCATAATAAATCTTCACTACTACAGTTGGTGAATACAAGATTAAAATCCTGCTTTTCTAGTTGATTTTTACTCTGAGATAACTCAAAAACTGCTTTATTTTTGCTGTTGTTGAAAGTCTCATCTAAGGCTTGAGTCAACCTGACGAAATCATTATCTGATGGATGATTAATACTATTACTTTTATCATTAGTTTTATCAGTTACGGTAGTTGAAGGTTGGTTTAAAATGAATTGCTTTAAAGCCATTGATAAATTATCTGAAAGCAAATTGCTGATCATACTTAAGTTATCACGGTCTAATTGTTGTGTTAACCTCTCACTCTGTTCATAATTAATCATGGCAATTAAGCCCAGCCAAGCACTAGAAATTACTAAGGTGCTAGCAAGTCTAACTAAACTTAAAAAATAATCTTGATGTTTTTGATGTCTCATGACTTCCCCTATAAATTTAAACTAAATAATTTAGACCAAATAATTTAAATCAAATAAAATAAAACCAAATAAAACAAATTTCAAATAAGACACAAATAATTAATACATAGGTAATAATGGAATGTTAACTAATTCTTGTAATCACGCTAATATGGTTAAATATTCATGGCTAGTCTTTAGGAAGGGATAGAATTATATATTAATCCGATGTCAATGGCAAGAGTGGCATAAATTCAATTATATTTCGTAATAGTCCGATGAGGTTATAGGGCTGATCATCATTCTAGAGTTCTATTACAGGATCGATAAGGTTCAAATTTAAGATTCAAATTTGTTGCATGAGATTTTACATTAACTCTTGTGTCAAGTTTTGTAATTCTGGCATCCCCTAAGGTTGAACAATTCACTGATTTGGGGCACAATTTGCACAGCAAGATTGAAGGCTCAGACTACATTTTTGGGAGATTCCAGTAATGAGCGAACAGGTCACTTACCTAGAACTATCAGAAGGGGATAGCGGTTCCCACAAGTTTTATGAAGTAATTGTCAGGGATACCGAAGTGGCGATCCGTTATGGACGAATTGGTGATAAGGGGCAGCAACAGGTCAAAACCTATCCCACTGCCGAAAAAGCCCAAGCCGAAGCCAACAAAAAAATCGCTGAAAAACAACGCAAAGGTTATGCGCCTGCGGTGATGGGAGTGCGGCAAAAAAGATCCGTTACCCCTCGCGCAGTAACTAGCACTCCTTCTACTTCGCGCCACTATGCCCCCACATTATGGAAGTTCGCTTCCGGTTCCGCAGCATTTGGGATCTTTATCAGTCATGATGGCTGTTGGGTGGGTAACCAAAAAGGACAGGTCTATAAACTAAGTCCTGAAGGAGAAGTTCTTAATTACTTTCAATTGCCGGAGGGAGTGAAGTGTATCGTAGCTGATGATATTTGGATTTATGTAGGCTGTGATGATGGCAATGTCTATGATTTGACTGGGAAACTCCCCCATGTAGCTTATACCGTTGATGAAAAAATTGATATTTATTGGCTAGATATTTACGATGGCATGTTAGCGATTTCTGATGCTAATGGTGCGGTGGTTAAATTGGAACCTTCCCAACAAGCGGAATGGACGCGCCTTAGTCAGGGGCGGTATGGTTGGATGGTCC
>JBIKNH010000070.1:0-18738 GCA_044358815.1 Pseudanabaenaceae cyanobacterium
TGGTGCGGCTTTGATCTGTGGGATCAGTGTCTTGCTGTATGTCTTACCTTGGCATCGGTGGGGTTGGTTTAGTTTACCTTGGGACTTAAGCGCCGCAGCATTGCCCCTAGTCATGATTGGTTTGACGATGGGGCAAATTACCAATGTCACCATAGGGTTGGTGGGTATTTTTTATGGCGTGTATGCCTATTTCCAAGGACAGGTGCGAATCACATATATCACGTTGCTTCTGTGGAATTGGGCGTTACTTGATAAAACATTCTTCAATCAAGGTCAAAATCTAGGGGGTTTAACAAGTGTGATTCATCAGTCACCCCTTGCCTATGTTGGGGTGATTATTGCCTCTGGTTTGTACATCACCCATGTGGAACGAATATGCCAAAAGTCCCGTAACCTGCGCCATTTTTGCCGTTTGGTCTTGATCGGGGTCTTTTGTGCCACTGGTTTTATTATTGCCCTCCATAGCGTGCCCCATGCTGTGGTGATGTGGGGTTTAAGTAGCCTCTTAGTAGTGCTTGGTTTAGCTGCTCGAATCCGCGCCTATCTGATCATTGGCACTGTGACGTTTGTGGCATTAGTCATGGTTCAAGCGGTAATTTTAGTCACCCAATATGCCTTTCTGCTGTGGGTGATGGGGATTTTAGCGGGAATTGGCTTTATCTTTGTGGCAGCTAATTTTGAGTCCCGGCGGGAATTTATTTGGGGATTAATGCGTCATGTATTAGATGAATTAGACCAGTGGCAATAAACCCCAAACCCTAGGCACGAATATTTTAGGTGATAATCCCCAGTCCCTGTTCGTCCCCTGCCACAAACCCCCAGAAAATGCTATCTTAACTGTTGCCACCACTCCTAAAATGTCTATCTTTCCGTTTCAAGGTAGCGTTGCGCTATCGCACCTTTTCAGTAGGCTTAACTATGAATCACACTTTGCTTTTTCGTCAACAAGCTTGCTTAGCATCTTTGTGTATAGTGTGTTTTTCGGGGGCAAGTCAAAGTATTGCTAAGCCTGACCCGTCCAATCCTATCCTCAAGATTGGGATTGTGCAACGATTTGGTGCTAAACCAGACGATACGATGACCCTCAGGGTGGCAGACGGCGGCGCTTTAACCCTTCGCTTCACCGGTAGTGATGGGAACAAAATCAGCGTTAAAACTAATGAAGTCACCGTCAGTATTAGCGAACTTCCCTTATCTACTCCCATAGTCGAAGAAAAGATTGTCCTAAGCCATCACCGCAGTTTCGAGAATGCCGCTGCTAGTGCTTTCCATTGGGAAGAACAGGGCATTCCTACAGAAATTGCTCAGCCCCGTCGTTGGCAAGTCTGGGTAAAGCGAGATGTCTATGACTCTTGGGTTTCCCGTGCCGCTCTATTTTATGTTTTAGCCCTCAAAGGAAATCCCACAGTTTCCCTAGATCGACAAGTTTTGCAGAAAAAACCTGTTTTAACCTGGGTCGCTAATGGGTTCCGTTATAACCGTGATCAATTGGAATTGAGTAGTAGCACTGGCGTTATCACCGTCAATCATAGAGATCAAAAAAACCGTCCCTATGGCGGCACAATGCAGCTACAACCCAATGCCCACAACAGTTTTACTCTAGTTAATCAAGTTCCCTTAGAAACCTATTTACGGGGCGTTGTGCCCCATGAGATCGGCTACAATGCCCCCTATAGTGCCGTCCAAGCCCAAGCAGTTTTGGCTCGTACCTACGTTTTAGCCAGCGCCCACCGTTTCAAAGTAGACAATTACGAACTCTGTGCTGATACCCAATGCCAAGTTTACCGAGGTTTAGAGGACACCACAGAACTCGCAGATAATGCCATTCGTGACACCAGGGGACAGGTGCTCACATACAAAGATCGAGTAATTGACGCGCTTTATTCTTCCACCACCGGAGGAGTCACCGCCAACTATAACGATATTTGGGATGGCACACCTCGCCCTTATTTACTGCCTATCGTAGATGTCACAACGGGCAGTTTAGCGGTGCAAAATCTTCAACTCAATGATGAAAAGCGGTTCCAATCATTTATCGCTAATCCTCCCGGACCAATGAACGAATCTGGCTGGAGAAATTTCCGTTGGCAGCGCAGCAGTAGTTTAGGGGAAATGACCAAATCTTTGCAGAAATTCTTGAAACTGTCGGGGGATCAGGAGACTAAGTTTAAGCAAATCAAACAGGTCAAAGTGACAGAAAGAGCCTTATCAGGTAGAGTACAAGCTTTAGAGGTAGAAACGGACACGGGTAAAATTATCGTTAAGAAGGATGAAATTATTGATGCTTTTGATGCTCCCGACAGCACCTTATTCTATTTAAAACCAGAGTACGAACTCAATCCCAAAAATCCTAAACAGCCAATTCTCAAAGGCTATACGTTTGTGGGTGGCGGCTTAGGGCACGGGGTTGGCATGAGTCAACCAGGTTCCTATCGCTTGGCAAAAGAAGGTTGGAACTATAGCCGCATTCTCAATTTTTATTATACTAATACTCAATTAAAGACTCTTAGATCGGAATTCTGGCAGTAAGACAGTTATAAACGCTAACCTGCCATCAGAACACATTCAAATAAGAAGCATCAGGATACCCTAGTTACAGATATCCTGACGTTCTTTTGTACGAAGACTAGTATGAATACTACGCTTGATCGAATCTTAACTCAAAGGGGCAAAACTTTCTCTAAGATTCCTCAAAACCTAGAAACAAATCGAAACTCATTTGAGAAGTTATTTGAGTGGAGCATATTAACCAATTAAAAGTTAACCGATTAAAAATAATCTAATGATTAGCTTAACGGCTCATCTAACGGTTTAACAGACTAGACCTTCTCAATATCTACTGTCCACTGTTTGGATGTCCACAGGTCCATCCCCTCGTCAATAGACCAAGACCCACCCTCATCAGATTTAATAGAGAAAGCGAAATGTCCAGGACCAGCAAAATTGGAGCCAATGAAGACTAACTTACCAGAACCACCGGCAAATCCGAGAATACTTGTTAAGTCAATCGTAGCACCAGGATTTAGATCTGCATAAGCTTGATAGGAATAGACAACAACATCTTTCGCAGTGTCAGAATCGGGACTCAATAACACAGTGATTTGATTGTCTGCCCGAGTAATTTCCAGCGTAACCTGACTGCTATATTTGATACTCATGTTTAGTTTTCGGTGAATATGGGAAGTTTGTAATACACAGTCATCCCCAACCAGCGGGGATCAAGAGCAAGGCTCTATTTCACTACTTTTTGCCCCCTAGTAGTTTGAGACCGAGCAAGGCATTTTCAAGTTCTTTTTTAGCGAACTTGCTAAGAAATTCAAAGAATCGATCGACTTAGAACCCAGGGTTTTTAATCCATCGACATCCCCGACTGCGGAAATTCTAAATCGATTTGCATTTGGTGTCAAGCGGTTTAATTTCCTAATCTATTAGGACCTAGCTATTGCAAATGATTAGGATAAATAAAAAGTTACTATTCATACAGAAAGACCGTTCATGAAGGAATTAACTGACTAAATGTATGTCTGGATACAACTCATTTCTAATCATGAGAAAACGTTCTAGATCATCCCCTCAGACTCAAATATCCCAAAACCTTTAAACCTTAAATCAAAATCTTCAAGTAACTTGAATTTAAATTTATTTGATTGTGATTTGATTGTGTGATTCAATTTTGTGTTTGCGATTCGTTTAAGGTATTTGAGATGACATGGAATATTCATTGTGAAGATGGTTCCCAATTCAGCATAAACAATTTGGCATAAACAATTTGGCATAAACAATTTGGTGTAAAGAAATTTGGTGTAAGAATCAATCACAGAAAATGTGACAGATGAGCCACGAGCAAATCCAAACACCCCACCCCCAAGACAACTTTCTTTGCAAAACCCATAGTGATGTCTATCGTAATGTTGCATCATATTGCATAATGTCATCTAAAACCATTACCGCTGTTATGACGCAAACGGTCCCCACTACTATTGACTCTAACGTTGACATTGCCGATGCCGCTTCGTCCGGTGTCACCGATGGTGCAATGCCTGACCAAGGGACTAACACCGCTGATCCAGTTACCGACGGAGAGCGTCCTCAAAGTTTTTCCCTCAAAGCCTATCTAGCTGCTCGCCAACAAGAAGTTGAAGCCGCCCTTGATGCTTCGATTTCTGTGGTCTATCCAGCAAAAATTTATGAAGCCATGCGCTATTCCCTCCTCGCTGGGGGCAAGCGTTTACGACCGATCCTCACCCTTGCCGCATGTGAAATGATGGGTGGTAACACTGCCATTGCCATGCCCACCGCCTGCGCCATGGAAATGATCCACACCATGTCCTTGATCCATGATGACCTTCCTGCCATGGACAATGACGATCTGCGTCGGGGAATGCCCACCAATCACAAAGTTTACGGCGAAGATATTGCAATTTTGGCAGGGGATGCCCTTCTTGCCTATGCCTTTGAATACATCGCCACGGAAACCAATGGCGTTGCTCCCCAGCGGGTCTTACAGGTGATAGCCCATCTTGCCCATGCCGTAGCAGCCACGGGTCTAGTGGGTGGTCAAGTGGTAGATCTAGAATGTGAAGGCAAGTCCGACACCACAGAAGAGACTTTGACTTTCATTCACATGCATAAAACCGCTGCACTGCTAGAGTCTAGCGTGGTGTGTGGCGCGATCTTGGCGGGTGCGGCTGCCCCTGATGTTGCCCGTCTTACCACCTATGCCCGTAATATTGGCTTAGCTTTTCAGATTATTGATGATATTTTAGATGTAACCGCTACTTCTGAAGAATTGGGCAAAACTGCTGGTAAAGATCTGGTGGCGCAGAAAGTTACCTATCCCAAGTTGTGGGGCATCGAAGCCTCTCAGCAAAAAGCGGAGCAGTTGGTGGCAGAAGCAAAAGCCCTCTTGGTTGGCTATGGTAAAACGGCAATTCCTTTGATGGCATTAGCGGACTACATTACCGCCCGCAAAAACTAATCCCAAAGCGCCCTCAACCACAGCCCCAAAAAGCTTAGACCCAAAGGCTCAAACTGAAGCTTAGACTAGTACTAGGTTGGCATCGGGTCTGGCAATGTCATCCCTAGATTATTCACCAACTGCAAATTTAATTGCAAATTTCACTAAACTCATCTCCTGATACTGGCACGTATGCTTCACCCCGTCGGCGAAATCCTCGATAACACAGTGCTGCTGATTGCCCTTGGTGCTAGTTTGTCGGCTCAATTAATCAAGGTGATTATCGAGTTGTTGCAGTCCCGTGAATTCCGCCCTAAATTGTTTTTTGAAACCGGTGGGATGCCTAGCTCTCATTCGGCGTTGGTGTCTGCCTTGGCTGCTGGCATTGGTCGCACCCAAGGCTGGAACACCCCTCAGTTTGCCATTGCCACGGTATTCGCATTCATTGTGATGTATGATGCTGCCGGAATCCGCCGCGCCGCTGGAAAACAGGCTAAAGTCCTCAATCAAATGATGGTGGAAGTTTTTGAAGAAGAAAATCCCTTTGATCCATTAAAAGAACTTTTAGGACACACCCCTGCTCAAGTGGTGGCGGGTTCTATGTGGGGCGTATTTTTAATGTGGTGGCTGCTCTAAAGAAATTTCTCAGCGGGAGTTAATGTAAAGAAAATGAAGAGAACCTGTTAAGAAACTTGATCGGTTTAATGCGCCCTCACGGTAATCCCCTAGACTGATAGCACATGGGTTAGGTTTTGGGTTTTCAGCTTGAGTACTTTGGTCTGAGGGCATTGCCTGAGCCTGAGCCATGACTTGTCTCGACCAATTATCTTAACTATATTGCTGAGCCGGCAAAACCACACAACTATGGCAGTGCATGAATTAGCCCCTGAGTTAGCCCCTGAGTCCTATGTTTTGTTAGGGGTAGCCACTTGTTTCCATCGTACTGATGATGGTGTTGAAGAATTACACATTGCTGAGCCGATCCCCTCAGCCGCCCTGGAAGCCCTCTTAGCGAATATTCCCACGTCCTATAATCTGGCGGTGGCAACCACCCTAGAGAAGGTCCTCA
The DNA here is from genome assembly GCA_044358815.1 of Pseudanabaenaceae cyanobacterium. GTDB lineage: Bacteria > Cyanobacteriota > Cyanobacteriia > Pseudanabaenales > Pseudanabaenaceae > JBAXSK01. The sequence continues at coordinate 6,027 of JBIKNH010000070.1, forward strand.
GTAGTAATGGCACTGCCATATTACCCCCAGAGTTTCCTGCCGATGTGCAGCCCTGTAAGAATTTTGCTGAGCGCACTGTGGCAGCTTGTCGCACCTATCAATCCAAGCCCCATTGTCAGGGACATATCCCAGTGGGAAATGTGTTTACAGATTTTCAGTTTTCGGTGGAGAAAAAGCGCGTTCTCAATCCCAAGCAAAAAGTGAAGGACAGCGATAACGTGAAACAGCATTCCCACACCCATAAAGTGCTTTAGAAGTACTTTATTCAAATTTGCTGACTATTTTCGCCGAAATTTCTCGACAAAAATTCCGGACGAAATTGCGCAGACCAAATTGCTCAACTGAATTAGATCTCATAAAACCATTGCTGTACACCTGATCCCATCATGCAGCAATGGTTTTTAATGTTTTTGAGGATAGAAAATACTAGACTCAAAAAATAATCTGAGTAATCAACCCCAATTGGATGCATCAAAACCAGTCCCATAACCCCGCCCCTTGTCTGCTATACATTGCCCCTCAGCCCATTGACTACGGCACAGCTTGGACATGGCAACAGTCCCTCATGGCAGACCGCAAACTCAATCCTGACCTACCCGATATTTTACTGATTGTGGAACATCCGCCAGTTTATACCCTCGGACAGGGGGCAGATTTATGCCACGTTAAATTTGATTTAGAGAATCCAGCAATCCCTTGTCATCGCATCGAGCGAGGCGGGGAAGTAACATACCACGCCCCTGGGCAACTGGTCGGCTATCCTATTCTGAATTTGCAGCGCCATCAAAAGGATTTGCACTGGTATATGCGCCAACTGGAAACGGTAATTATTGATGTGATAGATCAATTATTGGCTGAGCAAACCGCGCTGTCTCTGATTAATCATTCTCAGTCTTATCTTGTTCATCGCCGCGAAGGACTAACAGGGGTATGGATTAGCCATAACTCAATCAACCCAGATCCGGCTAAGGTGGCACAAATTGGCATCAAAGCCAGTCGCTGGATTACCATGCATGGTTTTGCCCTGAATATAGCAATGGATTTAGATGGGTTCAGTCAAATAGTGCCCTGTGGCATTGCTGACTGCAAAGTAGCTAATGTAGTGGATTTTATTCCTACAGCCACCTATGCCACTGTCCAGCAAATGATATTAGATACTTTTGCCCAGCAGTTTCACCTAGAGTTTGTGGAACTGACGAACATAAAAAATCAGCCTGCTCCGGAGAACAGACTGATCATCAATAATAATGATTTGCCTAAATAAGGCTAGATATCAATTAAATTGCAGGAACTAAATCGCAGAATTGTATATTGGTTAGGTATTCTTTGCAGAAATTGCTACCAAAGACAATGAGAACCAAATCAAGCAAAAATTAGAAAACCAGAATTACTTGACAGAAACCTTAGCGCCAGCTTCTTCCAATTGCTTCTTAGCTGCTTCAGCATCAGCCTTAGCCACACCTTCCTTGATGGTCTTAGGTGTAGATTCCACAACTTCCTTAGCTTCCTTCAAGCCCAAGCCAGTTACTTCACGAACGATCTTCAAGATGGCGATCTTCTTATCGGCAGGAACTTCTTCCAATACCACGTCAAAAGCAGTCTTTTCTTCTACTTCTTCAACGGGAGCAGCAGCCGCAGCAGCTACAACCACACCGCCCACAGGAGCCGCAGCAGACACACCGAAGGTTTCTTCGATTGCCTTAACTAATTCGGCAGCTTCCAACAAGGTCAAACCCTTCAACTGTTCAATGATATTGTCAATCTTCTCAGACATGGTACTTGTTTCTCCGTAATAAAAGTTGAGAGCGAAATTAAGAACAAAATTCGAGGCAAGTCTTGATGGTCAAACTGCGATCAAACCTTGATCAAGCTGACCATTAGGCGCACTGACAATTAAGCAGCTTCTTTTTCGGAAATAGCTTTGACAGCACGTCCCAAAGACTGAGGTACTTCTTTGATACCAAAAGCGAGCTTGGTAGCCACACCATTGATCGCCCCAGCCACTTGAGCCAGCAATACTTCCTTCGACGGTAGATCGGCAATGGCTTGCAGATCCTTTGGTGATAGGGCACGCCCTTCTAAAACACCACCGCGAAGTTCGGTCTTTTTGGTTTCCTTCTGGAACGCTTGGTAAGCTTTAACTGCTCCACCAATGTCGCCCTTCACAAAGAAACAGGCGGAAGGTCCCTTCAAAAAGTCTTCCACAGGTTGCCATTCAGGACGATCTGCGACGGCTTTCTTTAATAGGGTATTTTTGGCTGTTTTGCACACCGTGCCGCTTGGTCGCAACTGACGGCGTAACTTGGTGACTTCTGCTACGGTCAAACCCGTATAGTCAATCACCATCAACATTTGCGCGTCGTTGAGTTCGCTCGCCAAAGAGCTAACTACAACCTCTTTTTGCGCTAGGGTTTTTCCCATTGTTCGTTTCCACCTCCTGCCCGTAAAATCAACGTAAAATCAATGCTTGGGGATGTTACCAATCTGTTGCATTCAGACTGCGTACTGTTTACCGAGTCTCTTCAGCCTAGGGCTAAATCATCTCCGATAAAATCTGGTGAAATTGCATTGACACAAAAAACCTCGGTTCTTCTCACAGTACCGAGGTGATGCATTAGTAATGGACTCCACAGGCATGAATACCCGTAGCATTCCAATTCCTTAGGCTCACCTCGGCAGGAAATTAAGCTTACTTCACCTGCTGTCTCTGGTAGAGATTTAGTTGAATTGTAAATTTGTGATCAGTTTGCTGCTTTATCGGCAATCAATCCTCAAAGTGTACTTAACTTCCCGAAATACTATGACATTGCTAAATATTCAGTGTGAAATATCACTGTGAAATTTAAACCCAGATTCCATCAGCCCAAATCGAACCCGTATCTCATGACTCGAAAGTTCTCTAACTCGAACCAATCAGAGTCTGAATCCGAGCGGTTTCTAGGCTTCAGTCAACTTCAAATCACGCAAGGCATTCACATCTACTTCAATGGCGGGACCCATTGTAGCAGATACATACAACGAACGCCAATATTTACCCTTAGCACCCGAAGGACGATTCCGATCAATCGTTTCTTGTAATGCTTTCAGGTTAACTAGCAAGTCTTCTGCGGTAAATGCTGCCTTACCAAACATAACGTGGACAATCCCCGTTCTGTCGGCGCGGAACTCCAATTTACCAGCTTTGAACTCACCAATGGCAGATGCCAAATCTGTGGTTACCGTACCACCCTTAGGGGACGGCATCAAACCCCGAGGACCCAAGAGCTTACCTAAACGAGCTACCTGCGGCATCATATCAGGTGTAGCGATCAACAGGTCGAAGTCCATCATCCCTTTACCAATTTGGTCGATGAGTTCTTCTGAACCTGCAATATCTGCCCCAGCAGTGGTCGCTTCGGCAACTTTTTCGCCTCGGGCAATTACTGCCACGCGAATGGTTTGCCCTGTGCCTTTCGGTAAGGTCACCGTAGTCCGCAACTGTTGATCAGCGTACTTCGGATCAATACCTAAACGCACATGAGCTTCTAAAGACTCAGGGAATTTAGCTGTGGCGGTTTCCTTTGCCAAAGCCAAAGCATCTAACGGTGCATAAGCGCGATCTTCTACCTTGGATCGTGCTTCGCGCAGACGCTTAGAAATTTTTCTCATAGTTACTCCTTTGGGGTACCGGCGAAGTTCTGACTTCTCCCCCGCACTGTGTACATTAACAAATCAATCAATACAAGCATTACGCCTAAGTATTATGCCAATGGCTTTAGGCTCACGGGAACCTTAACCAGTAACTAGCACACCCATATTCCGGGCAGTACCTTCAATAATCCGCATCGCTGCATCAATATCGTTGGCATTGATATCAGGCATCTTCGTTTCTGCGATTTGACGCAACTGATCCCGAGTAATTGAACCGACACGTTTCCGGTTTGGTTCGGCAGAACCCGTGGTTACTCCAGCGGCTTTTTTAATCAGCACTGAAGCAGGAGGAGTCTTGAGAACAAAAGTAAAACTTCGATCTTCATAAACCGAAATTTCTACCGGAATTACCATCCCTGCCTGATCAGCAGTTTTGGCGTTGTACTCTTTACAGAACATCATGATGTTCACACCATGTTGGCCCAATGCAGGACCTACAGGAGGAGTTGGGCTGGCTTTCCCTGCGTTCAGGGCCAGCTTGATAATAGCGACAACCTTCTTGGCCATGGCAGATTAAAGATAACTCGATGAATCTCGATAAAGTGACACAATCCCACTGCCCATGTGTCAACACAGGCACGGACTTCTCAGTGACTCCTGCTATTGCATCGGACATATCCTGAGCTTTATTGACGGCACGTCCTACCGCCAAGGAACCAACTAACGACCACAAAACCCTAACCACAAACCTAACCAACGGCAAGGCAGCATCAAAGTCTTGCAAGTCTTGTGAGGCAAACCACAGTCAAATCCCCTAGCCAGGACTAACTCTGTTTCTGGACTTGGTTAAATTCCAATTCCACAGGGGTGTCCCGCCCAAAAATTGACAGTAGCGCCTTGAGCTTACTCCGTTCTGGTGTGACCTCCACCACTTCGCCTTCAAAGTCTTTAAACGGACCAGAGGAAACCTTGATCTTATCCCCCGCAGCCATGTCAATTCTAGCCACTGGTTCATGATCCGCAGATGCCCGGAAAATCCGCTCTACTTCTTTTTCTGACAAAGGACGCGGCTTAACGTGACCACGACCACGACCGTAGGGACGCTTCTGCTCTGTACCCACAAAGTTGATCACATGGTTGGTACTTTTCACCACAAGCCATGCATCATCGTCAATGTCCCACATGTCCAATTCGGCATCATGGACCAATTGCATTTGCACCAAAACATAACCAGGGAAAACTTTTTCCGGTGTGGTTTGTCGAGTGCCATCCTTCTTGATCTTGATAATTGGCGTTTGCGGGATCTGGATTTGCCGAATCTTGTCATCAACCCCAAGGGTCTGCGCCCGCTGCTCTAAGCTAGATTTAACTTTCTTTTCGCAGCCGGAAGCGACCTGCACAGCATACCAACGCAGTAAGTTCTTACCACTAGGATTCTGTTCGGTCTCGTTGTTCTGATTGTCAACGCGGCCTAAGTCTTCGCTCACCATCACTGAAACACCTTTAAAGCAATCGCTTTGTATAAAGCATCAATTAAGTATACGAATGTTGCTACTGCCACTACCATCAACAACACCGCTGCGGATTCGCTAATCAGTTGCTGACGGGACGGCCACACCACTTTTTCTAACTCTGATTTAGTCTCAGCAAAAAGCTTGCTCAATCCCGAACCTGCTGAATCAGCATTAGGATTAGCCTTAGAATCTTTTTGCGGTTCCTTCACCTCGTTTTTGGTCATGGTTGCAACGCTCGCACGTTAAAAGTTTGCTTTGAAAGTCTAGAAGTTAATCGATAATACAAGCTAACAAATATGCCCTAAGGGAAAAATATCCTCAGTTTATCTTTTCAGTTAGGTGGCGCTTACTTGACGAAACATCAGCTAAGCGGTCTGAACTTACCAAGGGAAACTTAATGTAAGGAATATTTACTAAAAATGCTACCCAGCGGAACTATGGCACCGCTAACAATAAGCCTAAACACAAACCAAATCACGAGCCTGAAACTTTAACTAAAGCCACAGAACCGCGTCACACTACTTAATGTATTCCTAAAAATCTCAAAGCGCGCCCTGAAGGACTCGAACCCTCGACATCCGGTTTTGGAGACCGACGTTCTACCAACTGAACTAAGGACGCACACGCTTTGTTTATTTGACTATCGCTCTTGGTGGTCAGCACTCAACCAGCGGTTAAGGCGATCATCAGAACTTATTATAGCCAAGATTGTGCCCTTTTAACTAAATATCGTAGATTTTTTTAAAGTTTTTTTGGTTTCTGAAATAATTCATGATTCCATAGGCTTTAAAAGTTGAGTTTTCACTCGGTGCTAAGTCTATTTTAGTTTTTGCCCTAGGGTAATTAAACTCTTGGTGGGCTGGGGGACTTTGGGATTATCGAGATACATCAGCACACAGTGTAACAATGGGGTCTAGGTTAGACCAGTTACGGTGCGGCATCGGTAAAGGTACTTTAAGGAAAGTACATCTACAGAGGCACAATTACAGAGCGCGATCAAAACGTTGCTTGAGGCGAGTTGCCTTGCCAACGCGGTTACGGAGGTAATAGAGCTTGGCACGACGTACCTTACCGCGACGCAGTACTTTGATGCTTTCCACTTTGGGGGAGTGTACCAAAAAGGCACGCTCAACACCCACGCCTTGGAAAACCCGACGTACTGTGATGACGGAGTTGATGCCACTGCCACGCTTGGCAATAACGACTCCTTCATAGGGCTGGGTCCGTTCTTTGCCGCCTTCTTTAATCCTCACGCCAACCTTAACAGTGTCGCCCACGTAGATGGTGGGGATCTCAGCCTTCATGTATTCGGCTTCGATGGAACGAATGATTTCTACGGCGTTCATGGGAGTCAAAAAAAAGTCGCAACTACTTACGATATATCGTTGGCGGTCACTTGTCTAGTATTTATGCTTTTTATTTGCGTTCTGGGGGTTGCTTTTTTGAGTTTGAGGGTTGATATGAGGGCTAATACGAATTATTCAAATTTTGCGGGCATTTTGACGGTGGCTTGTCCGGTGAGGATGCGGAGGTTTTGACAGCGTAAGAGTTCGGTAAAACTGGGTTTGTAGCGGTTCTCTAATTTGGCGATGGCGGGAATGGCTTCGAGGAGGGCGATGGCAGCGTCCTGTTCGCTGTAGTTGCGGCGTTGGGCAATGTCGATGGCTTCTGTGTCGGCGTTGACTTCAATTTCGGCGCTGCGCTGACGGCGTAATAGTTGTTGTGCGCCTACTCCGGTTAATAGTATGGCTATGGCGATGCCCATCACATCCCCGTCAATGGCTTCAATAATTAGACCAGTGCATCCCAAGAGAGCAAGTCCCTGAAATGGTCCGAGTTTTAGCCAGGTGGTGGTTTGTCGCCAAGCTACTTCTCGTAAAAATATTAAGTCTCTTTGGGAGGGGCTGAGTTCTTGCCAGAGACGGCTGTTCAGATAAATTTGCACGGCTCCGGCAACGGTAAATTGCAACCGACTGGAAATAACTGCCGATTGCTCATTTTTGATTTTGACAGTGGTTTGCATCCGCCATGCTGCGGGGAGTAGGTCGCGTAGCCGTGCGATTTCGTCGGATGGGTTCATGGGCTTGACAAGTGACGGGAGCAGTCTGAACCAAATTCTAGATCTTTTCTGGCGTGTTTACGGAATTCTTTGAAGAGGCGTGACTAGGGGAAACATGATGGCTTCCCCCAAATGTATTAGATAAATTGTATTAGCTGAAGTATTTACTTAACTAGTGTTACGTGGAAGGTTACAAGACCCTCACCCCTAGCCCCTCTCCCAAAAGGTGAGATGGGAACAAGAGATTAGTCTGACTCTCCCTCTCCCATTGAGGGCTTGGGGGATGAGAAGGATATTCATTCCACGTAACATCACTTAGTTAACAACAATTAATTAACGCCAAGATACCTTCGGCATGATTTGGTTTTGATCGACGCGATCTTTGTATTTGATCGCGAAGTTCAGTAATGAATCAATCAGAGCATCGGAAAGGAAATGAGGCTCTAGTCCTAAATCCAATAGCTTCGTGTTCTTCGCATTGAAATAATGGCTTTCTAATTCCACTCGCGGATTCGGAACATGATTCACTTCCACTTTCAAACCGAGGGATGCCCCAGCCTTCTGTACCATTAAGGCTAAATCCTTAACGGAGAAGAGTTCCGTAAACTGGTTGTAAACCCGCATCTGTCCTTTTTCGGCGGGATTGTTGATGGCGATTTCAATACAACGCACTGTATCGCGAATGTCTAGGAATCCTCTGGTTTGACCGCCTTCACCATATACGGTCAAAGGATGTCCCACGGCGGCTTGAATGCAGAAGCGATTTAAAGCAGTTCCGAATACTCCGTCATAGTCGAGGCGATTGATTAACCGTTCGTCGCTGGTTTCTTCAGTGAGTACACCATAAACTACGCCCTGATTGAGATCTGTGGCTCTGAGTCCCCAAATGCGGCAGGCAAATTGAATATTGTGGCTGTCGTGTACTTTGCTGAGGTGATAGAAACTGCCGGGCTGTTTAGGATAGGGTAGGGTATCCTTGCGCCCATTGTGTTCGATGGTGATATAACCTTCTTCAATGTCAATATTAGGTGTGCCATATTCGCCCATCGTTCCCAGTTTGACTAAATGACATTCAGGATTGAATTCTCGAATGGCATAGAGCAGGTTTAACGTGCCTACGACGTTATTCACTTGAGTCATGACGGCGTGTTCGCGATCAATCATCGAAAATGGTGCGGAACGTTGCTCGCCAAAATGCACTAAGGAATCAGGTTCAAATTCCCGAAATACATTTCGTACAAAGTCATAGTTGGTAATGTCGCCAATGTAGAGATCAATTTTCTGTCCTGATAAGCCTTGCCAGTAGTTCACTCGCTGATGAATGGAACTAATGGGCGTAAGGGTGGCTACACCAATTTCATTATCCCAGTGTCGCCGAATTAGGTTATCGACGATGCCCACCTGATGACCTCTTTGGGCGAGGTGGAGTGCTGTGGCCCATCCGCAGTAACCATCGCCACCAATGACCAGTACTTTCATGCAAAATTCCGCAATTTACTAAACAGTCTACTAAAAATTTACCAAATAAGCTGCATATCGCCTGCCAATTTAACCCTATCAGGAATTGTTACGATTGTTCAACTATAATTGTGTCTAGGATCACAATTTAACCTAGACTTAACCACCCAAAGTCAGCCTAGTAATTGTGCTATCAGTTGCACTGTCAGATTTTCTCTAAGGTTTGGGTATGGACTGGTTTGATAGTTTTTTTATTGATTTTTAGCGTTGCACGATTTCCAGAAAGTTACCGTCGGGATCTTGACAGAATAACAGTGTTTGTCCCCAAGACATTCTTTGGGGTGGTTGTAGGATTTTAACCTGATAGTTGAGTAAATGTTGATAGACAGACTCTAAATCATCGACGGTCATCGATAAAAGGAATGGATTGATAGTTGAGTCATTACCAAGGTCAAATTTATGGTGGTCAAGTTGCTGGGAGAATAGTTTTTTCAGCCAATCTCTTTGATATAAACCAATCTTTAGCTGACCGCTCATCCCTTCGGTGCCACCATTTTTGATTGGCTTGGAAAATGTAAAGCCGAGAACGTCACGATAAAAAGCTATGGAGGCATCTACATCTGACACAAATAGAGCAATATAATCTATTTCCATTATCTTGCCTCGTTAGGTTCCTTTCACCAATTACTTTTATCAATTACTTTCGCTAATTGCTTGCATTATTTATCTTTGTTGAAGCATCTGATTAGTCAGAGGTATTGAGAGATTGACAGAAAAGAAGGAGATAAAATTTCATTCTAATAATTTCATTTTTATATATTAGCCTGTTTTTTATTCTAATCTCTATGGAATGTTAAACTAAATATTAAACTAAACATTGGAATAAACATTAGATCAGGAATTAAAGCAATCCAATCATCACAGGTTCTGATTTACTCCCCAGATTTCCTGTCAACGTCTATCAATGGCAAAAAACTTTACCCATAATAACCTACATCACTGCAAAATTAGCCCTGAGTCAAACTAAGTTCATAATCAACATCGTCAGTACTCATCAGAACTGATCTAACTGATCTAAGGGAGTAAATTAGTTAATCTGTTAAATATATTTTTTAAATATACTTTATCGAAAGGTGCTTAATTTGTAATTATTATTGCTAATTGTGATTTTTGATTATTGTTTTTGACTGTTATTTTTGACTGCTACTTTGAGTCACTATTTCCAATTGTTGTGACAAGTGGCTCTCTTATCCTAGTATGATTGGCAATATTAAGGATTTGATTCAGTTTCTCAATTGTCCTCAATCATTCTCGAAAATTATCTATTCTCAGAAACCATTTCCAGAAATGGGGTTTAGGGTGTCCTAACCTGAAAAGTAGAATTCTTTATATCGCGTCATTCGAGAACTTCAGGAAAAATTACAGCAGAAAATTACAGGGCATGATGATATAGATTCAACTCACCCTTTAAGCTAGGTCTATGCGAAAATGTATTGATGCAGTTTGATGTAGTTCAAACGGCACCGCCATCCATTCAGCAATTTATTACCGCAATATATGACTGTTTCCCTGTCTGATCCCCTATCCGATCCGCTATTGGTTGCCAGTCAGTCCCCTGTGCCCAAAACAGCGGCTTTATTAGGTAAATCCTTAGCAGAACTAACCGCATGGGTTGAGGCACAGGGACAGCCCAAATATCGCGGCAAACAACTCCACGACTGGATTTACCACAAAGGAGCGCGGTCTTTTGACGACATTACCGTATTTCCTAAGGCTTGGCGTGCTGCGTTGCAAGATCAGCCAACGGCTTGGATTGGTCGCTCTCAGATTCACCTGCATAAAGTCACCCCCGACGGCACAGAGAAATTTTTACTGCAATTACAGGATGGGGAAATTGTTGAAACCGTCGGCATTCCCACTGCTAAACGGCTCACGGTATGTGTTTCTACCCAAGTTGGCTGTCCGATGGCTTGTGACTTTTGCGCCACAGGTAAAGGCGGTTTTCGGCGTAATCTCACCCGCTACGAGATTTTAGACCAAGTGCTGACCGTCCAAGAGATGATGGGGGAGCGAGTCAGTAATCTAGTCTTCATGGGCATGGGGGAACCATTGCTCAATCTTGACAGCCTGATCGCAGCGGTGCGGGTGCTGAATCAAGACATTGGCATTGGACAACGCAATATCACCATTTCTACGGTGGGCATCCCGAATCAAATTGTGCGTCTCGCCCAGCAGCAGTTACAGGTTACCCTAGCCGTCAGTTTACACGCCCCTAATCAGGCAATTCGTGCCCAGTTGATTCCTTCCGCCCTGCGTTATTCCATTGACGATCTACTGGCTGACTGTCGAGAATATGTCGCCATCACTGGGCGCAGAATTAGCTTTGAATATACGCTCCTGGCTGGGATCAATGATCAGCCTGTCCATGCCCAAGAACTAGCGCACCGGATCAGAGGTTTTCAGAGCCATGTGAATCTAATTCCCTATAATCCCATTAGTGATGCAGATTACCAACGACCCACCGAGCGAGCGATTCAAGCCTTTGTACAAACCCTAGAAGCGGGTCGAGTAGCGGTCAGTGTCCGACGGACTAGGGGCACAGAAGCCGATGCTGCCTGTGGACAACTGCGGGGTACTCACCAAGCAGTGACGGCACGATTGGGTCATTTGGTGCAGAGATAGTGCCAGCAGTGACCTTGAGCCGTGATGTCTTAAGGAGTTACAGTCCGATTCTTAGAGGTAATCTTAGAGACAATTCTGGGGACAATCTGGGGACAATTACTTTGAACAAAACCAGCATTTACAGCTATAGTTTTGATAGCAACGAGGCTGAATCAGCACGTCCTAATTCCATCGATAATTCAATCGACATTCAATCGACAGATTACATCCCCAAATTAGATAAACTATTTTAAGAAAATTCAGAGGTAAATTCATGGAAGTTAATTTCTTAGGTCTATTGGCTACGGTCATGGCGTTTATCGTACCCACAGTGTTTTTGATCACTCTGTACATTCAAACCGCCAGCCGTGAAGAAGGCGCAGGTAAATAAACTTACTCTTGATTGACTTACTTCAGAGTAAGTACCGTCATCATCTAGTCAGCCCAACTAAATCTAACTAGCAAATCTAACTGGCAAATCTAACCAGCAAAACCCAATGTCATTGAGCTACATTCCCTGAAATTCTAATTCAGCCTTGTGAGAGGATTAGAGTTAAAATTCAGGCTACGATGCAGTTGATGGCACTGGGTTTTGTTTTGGTAAGGTATTACTGCATATATCCAGCATTTATCCAGCACTGCTGAGGCTAAACATAGTGAGTACGGGCATAGTGAGTACGGGCATGGTAAATACGAGCAGGGTGATTAGGGTGAAGGGCACAAAAATTTGCAATATTCGCAATATGAATCAAAATATCCCCAAATTAGCCTCAAGTCTGGGACTGATAGTATTCTCAGGTATAACCGCAGCGGTTCCGGTCTTGGCACAAACTACCGTCCCAAATCAGCCCATTAGCCCTACGGTCACGTCATCTACCGCCCCAATTAACCCACTAGTTACCTCAGGGATGCCCTTAAATGCTGCCTGTAGTATATCCCCAGCCGCCAGAGCCAGAAAAGCTAACCTACGCACCAGCCCCCAACCCACTGATCAGACTTTATATGCCGCCCTGATTAGTCAACAGGGTTTAGACTTAGCTGCCTGTCGGAACCGCAGTGCGACAAAAATCTATGGTTTACGGCTGCAACTACCACCAAAATCTAACCCTGACACCATAGCCGCACTGGTGGATCAAGCGGTAGATCAGGGCTATAACCAGCTTTTCATAGAAGTGGTCAACGATGAAGGTTTGGTATTGCTGCCATCTCAGGATTTACCTCGACCCTGGTTACCCCAGCAGGGAACTATTAAACCTAATCCGTCACCAGGTGGGAGTAATCCCCTCGATCCAACGGCTCAACCTGCCCCAGAACTGGATCTCTGGCAAACCCTAGTGACAGCAGCACAAAAGCGAGGGGTGCAAGTACATGGGATCATTAGTTTGACAGT
>JBIKNH010000071.1:0-18712 GCA_044358815.1 Pseudanabaenaceae cyanobacterium
TCAACCAAGATCTTACATTTTCTGCTTGTATTTCGTTCAGAGTAATGTGGCTAGAACATAGCCCCTTAAAACGTTTCCGAAAATGAAACCACCCTGCTCTCCCACTAAGGGAGAAGGGGAGTAAGACTAATTTCTTGTTCCCCTCTCACCTCTTGGGAGAGGGGCTAGGGGTGAGGGGCTTGTAAGCTTCCACATAACACCACTTGACAGATGAATTAAGAAACTATTTTTCCTTGCTATATTTCTGGATCTATGGCTCTTTCAACAACCAAAATCCAGCAAAGTTTTCCTCATTCTCATTGCGTTGCACCGCGAGAAAATGTACTCCTTTCGCACCGGATTTAAGAGCTTCAAACCGTTGCCCCTGGTCAAAGATTGGCTGTTCCTTCGGGGCTTGGTAATTAGCTAAAATCCAACGCACATCGGCACTGGCTTCTAGCATTAGCTGCAATCGATCCTTGAGGGCATTGGTTTCAAATTTGACGCAAACCGGATCAACTCCAGACATCCACGCTGCCAAAGGAGTCGCCCGACTGGAATAGAGAATCAAGCCAGGAACTTCGGTTTCTGGATCAAGATCGCTAATATCAAACAGTTCGCTAAATTCCATTGACCATTCGTTAGCAGTGGCAAAATCCGCTGCCTTTAAACCCACCACTTGCCACCGTTCACTTTTGAGGGCATCGGGGGCGGGCTTGGTGGCGGCTGTGATGCTCACCTGTAACGGCAAAGGATTGGGATCAGCCCCCTGAAATCCTTCCCGTTGGGGATAAATATGCGCCATCCGTTCCTGAAGCCAACCACTCATGGCAAACAGACGACGGGAGGCTTGGGGTGTAATTCCGGCAATGGTGCAGCCCCTAGTAATAATATTGTTCATACTAGTGCGGAAAAACCGGACCTTAATCGGTGTTTCATTCCATGCCGCCATACAAGCGGTTAACTCCTGCGCCAACCATTCCGAATTAACCCGATCACTGGGGCATTCCTTAACCCATTCCTTTTGGCGTTGGCGATCACAGATCAGCAACTCCCAAATTTTCTTCTTATTTTCGTCGAGAATCGGTCGCGAATAAAAATCTAGTTCCCATACAATCGTCATATAATCTCGTTGGCAAAATCGCCCAAGGTTTTAATTGGTAAAGTTTTAGTTAATTTTGACTGAATTAATTTCGACTAAACTAGTTTTAGCCGAATTAGTTGAATCCTGATCAATATCAGCCAAAACTCTTGCAAATCAGCCGAGATCAGCGCTACATTTAGCTGGATATTTGCCCCAAAACCTACTCTAAAGAATGGCTACGCAGTGGGCTATGGTATCATGACCCGTGGGTACTGTAACAAAAATGCAACAATTCATGCGCTGGTCTGTTGTTTTAGCGCTCACTGTCACCATTGCTGGTGCAAGCGCTCCTCCTCTGCTTAATCCTAGCAATGCTGCTCCTAGTAGTCTCACTGCTTCTCTGGTCAATCCCGACGCGAAAGATATTCCGCCTTTTGATCCCCTGTCTTTTACACCCACGCCCCAACGCCTCACTGCTCTAGAGGATCGGTTGCGCCAGTCCACTGATACCACCGAACGCAATCGCACCCGTTTATTGCTGGCATCTTTGCGGCTCTTCAACAGTCAGCCCAAGGAAACGGTTTTACTATTAAATGATCTAGAAAAAACTTATACGCAAATGGCGGACTATATCCTGTTGCGGCGCGGTGAAGCATTGTCTCGCATTGGCGAGCAAAGGGCAGCCCAGGAAGCATGGCAACAGTTACTACAGCAGTATCCCGAAAGCCATGCCAGCGCCGAAGCACTCTATGCGCTACGCCGTCATGATGAACTATTACGCAAATTTCCGGCTCATCCCCGTTCTAGGGATGTTTTAGTCGAACGCCTGCGCAACGTGCCAGATCTTCAAGCTGCCTTGGTCCAAGCCGCAACTTATTTCCCTGAACATGCGGAAATTGCGCCTTTATTGGATCGACTAGTGGCAAGTGGGGCACAGCTTTCCCCTAGTCAGTGGTGGAGTGTAGCCGATGGCTATTATGACTATTTTGAATTTAGTAAGGCAGCTAGAGCCTACAGCCGCGCTACCCCCAATTCATTCACGGTATATCGCACGGGACGGAGTTTCCACCGCGCCCGACAGAATGAAAGAGCGATTACTGCCTATCGCCGAGTGGTGCAACAGTTCCCCAATAGTCCCGAAGCCCCTCGTGCTTTGGTGCGCATTACCCAAATTGCTACCCCAGAGCAAGCCCTAGCCGCTGCCGATCAGATTATTGCCAACTATCCCGACACCGCAGCGGAAGGGATGTTCATCAAAGCAGAGATTCTGCAAAATCGCCTCGGTAGCGCTCAGACAGCGAGTACGGTGCGTAAAACCCTGTTGAGTCAATATCCCAACAGTGATGCTGCGGCTAGTTTACGGTGGCAAATTGCCAGAGGTGCAGCTAACAGTGGCAGTTTAACCCAAGGGATTCAACAGGTGAATGCCCTAGTTACTGACAGTCCCAGTGCGCCTATTGCTGCCGAAGCTGCCTTTAATGGTGGCAAATGGGCTGAACGGGTAGGAGACAAAGCCAGAGCTAAGGCATTGTATGAATTTGTGGTTCAGCAACATCCTGAATCCTATTTTGCGTGGCGGTCTGCTGGTGCTTTAGGTTTGCCAGTGGGCAGTTTTACCACAGCACGGAATATTCAATTACCCTTAAACCCTGACAGTGTACGCAGTCCATTACCCGCTGGTTCGGCAAAAGTGCAGGAACTATATGTGGTGGGTTTAAATCGTGATGCCTATCATCAGTGGCGCAGTGAATTGGGGGCAAAGCGTGCCTTACCGCCGAAGGAATTGTTTACCGATGGGGTGTTACGGATTGGGGTAAACGACAATCTCAAAGGCATTGCGCAACTGGACAGCCTCTCATGGTTAGATGTAACTCCAGAACAAAAAGCCGAAGTTGCTTTAATTAAACAGCAACCGATTTACTGGCAATCGTTGTATCCGATTCCCTTTAGCGATTTGATCAGCAAATGGTCACAGGATCGGAATTTGCCTCCGGCTTTAGTAGCGGGATTGATTCGCCAAGAGTCACGGTTTGAGGTGCGGATTCGTTCCCATGTGGGGGCGACAGGGTTAATGCAAATCATGCCCGAAACTGGAGAATGGATTGCGAGTAAGAAGGGCGTGAGTAATTATTCCCTAACGGAACCCCAAGATAATATCAGTTTTGGAACTTGGTATTTAGACTATACTCACCGCCGCAATGGGGATAATTCCATGTTGGCGATCGCCAGTTATAATGCTGGTCCTGGGGCGGTGTCCCGTTGGGTGGCAGCACGAGGCTTAGGCGATCCCGATGAGTTTGTGCGGAACATTCCCTATGCGGAAACTCGTGATTATGTAGAGAAGGTTTTTGGTAACTATTGGAACTATCTGCGGTTGTATTCCCCCGTAATTAAACAGAAGCTGAATGAACAGAAGTAGGATGATTAGTATGATTGAGAATTGGTTGGCTTGATCCCCCTCAGTCCCCCTTTCTAATGGGGGATCAAAACCTATATTCTCAATTCACAACCTATCTCAACTTCAACTAAAATGCTGAAAACCATCTCTTCTAGATAATCCTGAGACATAGAAATCATCTGGTAAACTATCTGGTAAGCCATCCTGTAGACGATCTGAATCTAGTGGTATTGTCCCTGTGATACTACCAATCACCTGGCATTCCGGCACAACCTGACAAAGTTGATCCGCTAAATCCACAGGCATACATAAGACCAGTTCAAAATCTTCTCCACCATAAAGCCACCAATGACCTGCTCTTGTCCCTGCTACTTTCTCTAAAACTGGCGGAATTGGCGCGGTATTCCAGTCTATGGTTGCGGTGACGCGGCTTTTTTGGCATAACTGAATCAAGGCATCGGCTAAACCATCGCTGCTGTCCATTGCGGTGATTCTAATTGATTGATGATCAGTGAGTTCTCTAATGGTTTGCACAATATCTAACCGAGGCTGGGGACGCTGATGGGCACGATAACAGAGTTCTCTTTCAGCATCACTTAAAGGAACCATAGGATAAACTTCCGGTTCCAATAACAGCATTAACCCAGCTTTAGAGAGACCGTGCGCTCCAGTGATCACAATGGCATCTCCCATCTGTGCCGTGTTCCTTTGCCATGCCGCCCCTTGACGCACTTGACCAAAGGCAGTCACAGCTAAGGTACGGATTGGTGAGCGCACTGTATCACCCCCCACTAATTCCGTGCCGTAGGTTTTCAGGCATTCCCCAAACCCCTGATACATATTTTCTAGCCATGATATGGGGGTCTCTTTGGGCAAACCTAAAGCAATTAATAAGCCCCAAGGCACTGCCCCCATCGCCGCTAAGTCAGACAAATTTGCCGCAGCCGCTCGCCACCCCACATCATAGGCACTGGTGGTAGCATCGCTGAAATGGACATTTTCTATGAGCATATCGGTGGTGATCACCATTTCTTGATCTGCTGCCATCCCACCCATTAGCGCTGCATCATCTCCTACTTGGTTGCTGCAAAAGCGCTCAATCAATCGCAGAATCCCAGATTCCCCCAACTCGGCAACGGTGGCATCGGCAGCAAATGATGTCATAGCAAAATAACAAGGTCAACAATAAGATAACTTTTGATTATGTCTGGTCCGAGGCTTAATTTTTTGGCTAAGCTTAAAGAGTAACAATGTTTACTAGCAGTGACCTGAGAACCAACCTCACACTGCAACAGTCTAAACTAATCAAACTAAGTAGCTTAACCAAGTAAATTAACTAACCTAATTTACTTAGTAGGACTGATGCACAATATCAAAAGTGCATAATATCAAATAAGAAAGTATTACTTAAGAGAGTTAATGTATATGCTGCAATCTAGCCGTTCCCTTGGTTTAGTTATTTTGGGTGTTCTCGCTAGCACTTTGGCGGCTCCCGCTTTCGGTCAGATTAATACTGGGGCTACTTTGTCGGACCAGACTTTGCGCGAAGGAAATAGTGATCGTTCTGCCTATAGTTTGGGTAATGGCAATTTGAATATTACCCAATTAATGCATCTCTCCAATCTCAATAACAGCAGCAATACCCAGAACTTCCAACGCAATCAAAATGAAAATATAGATGGTGCTGTTTCAGGATATAGGAAGGGACAATCTAGCACTTTACAGTTGGATACCCTATTTGCTAGACCTAACAATGGCTCCAATACTCAACGTAATCCCTAATCCAACGAGCATTCAACTGGAATCTAACTAGCATCTAATTTAGAGTGCTGACTTGGATTTTGACCAATTGGAGCAGAGAACCAAATATAACGGTCATGATTACGGTTATTTATAATATTTCCTGAAGATATTTCCCGAAGATGTTTCCTGAAGGGAGTCTATTTCGCTAAAACAAATAGATTCCCTTCATTACCGCGCCCTAACCGCAGGTTTTCGTCCAAATACGTGGTTTCTAACCAGCCGCGCTGATCTTCTCGCTGAATGGCAAAATCTAGGGCTAAAAGTTTGGGCTTGGCATTTAATAAATCAATGAACTGATCCACATCCCGATATCTAATCAAGGGCTGAGATCCGGCAACAAATCGCTCAAAATTGACCTTAACGCGGCGGTCAGAAACTACGCTAAAACTGGCACAAACACTGACAAAACCGTTCATCAAGGGATTTAGGAATGGTAACCCCAATACTTCCGCCACATTATAGATTTTGCCTTGGTCAGCCCGAATACACTGATAGATTGCCCCTAGTTTAAACAACGGTAGGCGATCAATCCCTAAAAGTTCTTCACTAGTGGTAAACAACATCCGCCAATTACCCGTCAGTAATTCTGGGGTTGTTGTCGGTTTGGGGTTAGGGTTTACGTCTTCTAGATACGCCGCAGCGGAAAAAATCGCCTGCTTTTGGGCTTTGGTCATGGTCAAACCGCGATTTACTAGAGCAATCGCCTTGAGTAAAGCTGCTTTGGGTTGCATTGCCGATCCAACTCCTTACTTGATTTAGCTATCTTGATTTTGCCACTTTCTCCCAAACGCCATGATCCCCTTAGATCAATCTTGGGGCAAAGTACCCTAGGGCGGGGATCAAAAGTAACTTCAAAAGTAACTACTGACTAGGTGTACCAGTGAAGTATAGATTTACAAACTTATGTAAACAAAAGGCGGTTTTTTGTGATTTTATGTGCCAAATGTGACTTATCACACGAATTGACTGATGAGTTAGCTCATAATCAGGGAGTAATCCATCATCAAAAAGTTAAACTTCCCTGACGTTGCTATCAAACCAAGATCAATCTAAAGTCAATCTAGGTTAACGCAATGTTCAGCCAGAAAAACTCTGGGTTAGCCCCAGCAATCTCCAGTCATCTAAGGCTTACGCCTTCAACCATTGGCATTAAGTTGGCATTAAGTTTGGTCCAAAGACTTTAACAGGGCAATCAATTATGAATATTTCACTAGTAGTCTTTACCTCAGTTGTATTTCTCTTTTTGGCATTTGCCTTTGCCATGAGTTACCTGTTTTGGGCAGACAAAGCCAAAACCCCCGAAGTAATCGCCGCCGAGGTGATGCAGTTTTCCGAACAGTTGGGCAGTCTGCTGTCCATCGGGGCGATCGGTACTGTTGCCTTTGTTTTAATGTGGTTGTTCTTGCGCAGTCAACTAGCTATTTAGTGCGCTTCCCCAACTTTTGACTTTTTCCTTTTGCCTTTTTCCTTTTTAACCTTTCACCAGCCCCGTCAAAGGGGAACTAGCACTGGCATAACTCTTAACTGGAATCCGTCCTGCTAGATATGCCAAGCGCCCCGCCACCGCTGCCATGCCCATCGCTCTACCCATTGCTACCGGATCACTAGCTTGGGCAATGGCAGTATTAATCAAAAGTGCATCAGCACCTAGTTCCATCGCCAGCGCCGCTTCACTGGGGACACCAATTCCCGCATCCACCACCACAGGGACTTTTGCTTCTTCAATAATGATTGCGATATTGGCAGTGTTACGAATGCCCTGTCCTGAACCAATGGGAGAACCCAAAGGCATCACAGTCACACAGCCTAGCTCTTCCAAAGTTTTTGCTAAACGGGGATCGGCATTGATATAAGGCAACACCGCGAAACCTTCCTTAATTAATTGCTCTGCGGCTTTACAGGTTCCCAAGGGATCGGGCAAGAGATACTTTAAATCAGGAATCACTTCCAATTTGATGAAGTTGTTATCTTCTTGACCGAGGATCTTCGCCATTTCCCGACCGAGCCGCGCCACCCGTACTGCCTCTTCTGCGGTCTGACAACCAGCGGTATTCGGCAACATCCAGTATTTCTGCCAATCCAAAGCTTCCCCTAAACCGTCATGACCAGGGGCTTGGGTTTGCACCCGCCGCACTGCTACGGTGACGATCTCTGTACCACTGGCGGCTAAGGCTGACCCCATTACGTCAAAGTTGGCAAATTTGCCCGTACCTGTCATTAACCGTGAGCCAAAGCTCCGCCCAGCAATGACCAGGGGTGTATCGACAGTGTGAGATGTGGGATCGACCAGATTCGCGGCATTGGACAGAGGAGTAACGGTCATGGCAGTTATCTTGTAGGTTATAGCAAAGAAGGTAAAACTAGAATAAAATGATTATGCAATGAATCCAGTTAATATCAAGCTAAATGGGTTCAATCTAGAGATGTTAGTTTAGCTCAAATCAAGGTTTCTGACTTCTGCAAAATCCTGAATCAACTATCTTAAACCAGCAGTCTAAGATTAGGCTGGGCGTAAGTCTCAATCATATCAATATCAAAGCTACTGTATCTTTTGTCGTCAGCCAGCCACAACAGCCATGATAACTACAGCTTTACCTCCAGTTACAACCTTTGATGAATTTGTTGAATTTCTTCCCCAAAATTCTGGAGTGCGTTACGAACTACATAACGGAAATATTATTGAAATGGCTCAAACAGTTGGCGAACACGAAGAAATTAAAGGATTCTTGGGTGTAGAAATCCCCTTTGAAATTAAACGCTTGGGACTACCCTATGGCATTCCTAACCAAGTGATTGTCAGACCTGAAGGCAAAGACTCTGGCTATTTCCCAGATATATTGGTTGTAAACCGTGCCAATCTAATTAATGAACCACGCTGGAAAAAAGAATCAATTCTGGAGCAAGGTGGATCTATTCCTTTAGCGGTTGAAATTGTTTCCACTAATTGGCGTGATGATTATTATTTAAAGTTTGCTGATTATGAAGAAATGGGAATTGCCGAATATTGGCTGTTAGACTATGGGGCAATGGGTGGGCGTAATTTCATTGGTAATCCTAAACAGCCGACGATATCAGTTTGCAATTTGGTGGATGGAGAATATCAAATCAGCAAATTTCAAGATGATGACCGTCTGATCTCGCAAATCTTTCCGGAATTAAATCTCACTGTAAATCAAATTTTTCAAGCTGGTGTGATTTGATTGCTTTCTCAAATTTGATCAGGATTAATTCCCATTGATCGTGAATAGTTAGCCAATTTTTCTTTCTGATCACGTTCCTGATTGGCGATTGCCTCAGGTTGTTCTTTAGCCAAACGTTCTTGAGCAGCGATTGCTTTTTGTTGTTCTGCGATTGCTTCAGCCTGAACTTGTTTTTGCTCAGCTTGCACCGCTTTTTCAGCGCCAGTTAACAACAAATTTCCTGCATCATCCCACCAATGCAACCAAGACACACCATTTTCTAATCGCAATCCAAGTTCCACACCCATTGGCATAATGAGATAATGTCCGCGAGCATTAGGCTGCATTTTGACATAGGATACCGCTAGTGGAGGTATGGATAGGACAGGACAAGGGATTGCTTATGCTTTAGCAGACATCCTATTTAGCAATCGTAAAAGTTTTGATGAATTAGAGGAGCGCTTAAGACTACTAGTTCCTAATATTCAAAGGATTGCATTACTGCGTCGAAAAGATCAAACATTTTCATTGCAGTTAGTTGATAAATATTCAGAAAATCCTATTCCAGCTTCGGATATATCTGATGGCACATTAAGACTTTTAGCTTTTCTAACAGCCCTATACCAAGAAGATACTCCAAGTATTATTTGCTTTGAAGAGATCGAAAATGGTGTGCATCCTTGGCTACTGCATAAAATGATGGAACTATTAAAACTTATCTCCACAGAAGGAATTACAGGTAAGCCAGTTCAGGTATTAATTACAACCCATTCACCTGTATTACTAAATTATGTCGAGCCGCACCAAGTCCGCGCTGTAGAACTCGACCACGAAGGCAAAACTCAAGTTCATAAATTACCTACCGATTCAGTGCGTTTTCAAAAAGCTCTAGAAGCTTATGATGGCTCTCTAGGAGAGCTTTGGTTTACCAATGTCTTTGGAGGGAATCCCGCATGAATCGCCGGATTCGGATCGGACTAATTGCTGAAGGTGAAGCAGAACTAGGGGCAAGCATTCCATACATCAAGCCAGAAGATGGTGGTAAAGTTATTGCAAGAGATAAAGAAGCTGCTTTGCATACTCTGATTAGACGAGAGATTCAAAGCACTGGTTTAGATTGTGACTTTGTGCAAAGACATCCCACTAATCAGGAAAGTGGAATTTATACACGGCGAACTGGACATTCGATTTTGCAGCCCAAATATCTTGCTAAAGTAGTTATTACCTGGCAGCCCGAAGAAGTTGATATGATTGTTATTGTGGCTGATGCTGATAATGTTTTGGTTAAGAGACGGCATGATTTAGAACTTGCTTTAAAAAAAATTCGCTCAAATCACTTAGATGCTAATGGACAGGAAATTAGCGATCGCAGTGCAGGTGGTTTAGCAATTAAAAATTTTGAAACATGGTTACTTGCCGATACTCAGACTGTTTCAGAGATTTTGGGTGTAGAGCTTGAAAAGCTGGAAAATGTAGAGGATCTAGAAAATACAAAAGAAATCCTAGAGGCGGCGATCGCCAAATCTACATACCTTCTTGACGAAAATACCAGTAATCAACGTCCACTTCAAATTCGTTGGAATTTAGCTAATCATATAGACTTAGCCATCATTAAAAAACATTGCCCCACTGGATATGCCCCCTTGATTGAAAATGTAATCAAGTCCACCAAATGGGATAGGTCGCAGGACTGATCCCAACTGCCCCTCCAGCAATTACACAACTTTCCAAGAATCCCGTGTGGGATGGGGCATTTTTGATTAAGATATTCTGGTATGTCTTAATGGTTTCTTGATAGTTAGTTGACAGCTTGTTGATAGCTGATTAACTTCTTGCCTCTATTTGCCTCTATGTTTGCCTATAGAGTCCCCACCTAACCTCATTGAGTTTGGCGGCACTTCTTGGTAACGCAAAACTTGCTTCCTCATAGCAAGGTATTTCATAGCAGTTTTTCATATATCTGAAGTGACAGTTTCATGGCTAACTTAAAATTTATTCGTGATCGTATTGCCAGTGTAAAAAACACCCGCAAAATTACTGAAGCCATGCGTCTTGTGGCAGCCGCAAAGGTCAGACGTGCCCAACAACAAGTATTGGCAACCCGTCCCTTCGCCGATCGTTTGGCTCAAGTGTTATATCGCTTGCAAAGCCGGATTCAGTTTGAAGATATTAGCCTACCTTTATTAGCAGTACGCCCCGTTAAAACCGTCGGTATTCTGGTAATTTCCGGTGATCGCGGGCTGTGTGGCGGTTATAACACTAATATTATTCGTCGTGCCGAACAGCGGGCTGCCGAACTCAAAGAACAAGGCATTGATTACACGTTCATTTTAGTCGGACGCAAGGCGGTGCAATATTTCACCCGTCGTAATCAACCAGTGGCTGCCCAGTTTACGAACCTCAACCAAGTTCCTACCGCCGCCGATGCAAACCGCATTGAAGATGAAGTCACCTCTGGCTTTTTGGCTGGGGTGTTTGATCGCGTGGAATTGGTTTACACCCGTTTTGTTTCGTTGATTAGCTCCCGTCCTGTGGTGCAAACCCTGTTACCTTTGGATCCTCAAGGTCTAGCCCCCAAAGATGACGAAATTTTCCGCATGTTAACCCGCGAAGGTCAATTCCGTGTGGAGCGCGAAACCGTCGAGGTAACCGTTAAGGAAGCACCGAAGGATTTGATTTTTGAACAGGAACCAGTGCAAATTCTCGATGCATTGTTGCCTTTGTATTTGAGCAATCAGATCTTGCGTGCTATGCAAGAGTCCGCCGCCAGCGAATTGGCTGCCCGGATGACCGCGATGAACAACGCCAGCGATAACGCCGTCCAGTTGATGAATGCTTTGACCTTGCAATATAACAAGGCTCGTCAAGCGGCTATTACCCAAGAAATCCTGGAAGTGGTTGGCGGTGCCGCAGCTTTAACCTAATCTGTTACTGCTGAATTTCTGACTCAGTTTCAATAAGTCTGTAATTTATCAGTCTGTAATTTCCCCCTAGTTTTTGGCATAGTCCAGCGATTAGGGGGAATGTTTTTAGGAAAAATTTTGCAGTTTGTCTGACACGTTCTCAGTTCTCAGGTTTATCGCACCCCTAAAACCTTATGGGTTTGCAAACTAACGCGCCACTGGGGATGACTAAGAATATATTCCACTAAAATACCGTGTTCCCCATGTTTACCAAGGGTTTCCCATTCTGGTTGCAGATATTTGATCGTATCTTCAGGCACTAGATCCGCTTGGGTTTCTGCCCAGAGTAAATCCTCGGTGTTTTGCACCACGATTTTTAATTCGTTGGCGTGGGCATAGGTGCTTTTGTGGGGGGGCTTAAATTGTTTAGGGGACAGAGTTACCCAGTCAAACAGACCGCTAAACTGATGCGCTCCAGAAGTTTCGAGGTGAACTCGCAAACCCTGAGCTTGTAATGCTGCCGAAAGTGGAAATAGATCATGCATCAGGGGTTCACCGCCAGTGATGACCACCATAAACGGCATGGCTTTAGTCGCACTGGCAACTAGTTCAGCAATAGTTTGGGGAGGATGTTGGTTGGTGGGCCAACTTGATTTAGTATCACACCAGGAGCAATGGACATCGCACCCCCCTAAACGGATAAAAAATGCATTTGCCCCCGACCAGTGACCCTCTCCCTGTACAGAATGAAATGTTTCAACTACGGGATATGTGATGGCATCAGCAACATGAATCATAGTAAATCAATTGGCTAGCGCAATTAAAAGTAGGGAAAATAGGGAAAAAGTCAGTAAATGGGGCGGGAAATACTAAGGATGAATGAATTTCGAGTGTGATTGATGATGAGCCAACTAATCAATAATGCTGATCTTTCAATCATTTCATTATAGATAGACATTGAGAGTGAACATATATTCGGGAAACTAGTCCCCCTATGTCACCGCAGATCCGCCTAAACAACTACAATCTACGGTGACATACCGTAGTATAATGATTAGTCAAGAAGCTACAGCAGTCCAGCCCTAAGGCGCAAAATTTTTGAGGGAATCGCAATTCTGTGGAACTATCAGTCAAAAGTCAATATGCCATTTTAGCTTTACTACAGCTAGCTGAGCAATTTACCGAAGAGCAACCATTGCAAATTCGCCAAATTGCGGCTCAGCAGAATATTCCTGACCGCTATCTAGAACAACTGTTGGCAACCCTGAAGCGTCAAGGCTTAGTCAAAAGTTTACGGGGTGCGAAGGGAGGATATTTGTTAGCCCGAGCGCCTTGGCAGATTAGTGTATGGGATGTGATTCAAGGCATTGAGGGGCATGATTTGGGTGATGAAGCAAATCATGGCACAATTCAGAGCGAAAGTTGTGCCTTAGATGTCATCAATGATGTGTGGCAGGCGGCACGGTTGGCGGCAACCAATGTATTGCGGGAATGTACCCTCAAAGATCTGTGTGAGCGTAAGCAAGAGCGTCAGGTTTCGACGACCATGTACTACATTTAGGCATTTTAGCCATAATCAATCTAAATTAGAGATTCCAAGTTAGAGATAATGCAAGCCCAAGCTAACAGACTGGGGATAATACAATTATCTAAATCTTTTATCTACATCTTTTTGGCGCTTTGTATTTCAACCATCTCCACCGCAGATCCCCAAAATCTGGCGAATTTGAGGCATCTACGGCGGTAAATCTTGATCAACGTCTTCGGAATCCTACGGGGCAAATCTGAGGTTGCCGTCCATATTACTGATGGAGTCCTCCAAATCGATAAATGATGTGATATGAACCTGTGCCTTGGTTCTACACTTGGCAGATAGGATGGAATTACCACTAAGGCTGATGTCATAGCAGGTTTGGATGAAATCCTGCCCATCCCATTTCAATCTACCGTTGAAATTCCCAATGTAAGGATTGAGGTTGATCCGAGTTGCTTTAAAAGTGCCATCATAGCGCTGACAAGAGGCTGTGAGCACGGCACCATTAATCTGAATATCTTTGCAAGTGCGAGAAAATCCCTTGGAAGCCCAAGCATTACCAATAGTAATGTTGAAGCTAATTGCAGTGAAGAAGATTCCACAAGAAATCGTGAATATATTTTTACGGTTTTGGCTCATGATAATTCCTGAAGTCTTAATTTAAGGTGGTTAATACTTCAGACCCCATTATAGAGATTTTTCTATAAAAGATGATGGTGTCAGCTAGTAAAGTTCATACTTCATCAACTGGCAGGGCAATGTGCCATTATAAACCGCTGTGCGTTGGGCTGATTTCAAGCCGATGGACTGGGATAGTTCCTTATTGCCACTGAGAATAAAAGCAGTCCAACCCTTAAACCGCTCCTTTAATACAGTTCCTAATTCTCGATAAAACTCTTTTAAATTGCTATCTCGTCCCAATCTTGCACCATAGGGTGGATTACAGAAAATCACCCCTGCACTCGCGGGAGGTTCCACTTCACTCAATTCTAAAATCTCAAAATGGACATGATTCGCGACACCACATTTACGGGCGTTGGCTGTGGCTTGGGCGATTACGGCATCATTTTGATCACTGCCCCAAATCGCCGCCGGTAAATGCTGTTTCTGACTGCCTTCGGCTTCCGCCATAAATCGATCTAAAAGAGTTTGATCAAAATCTAGCCAAGACTCAAAACCAAACCGTTCCCGAAATAGACCAGGGGCAATATTTAAAGCTTTTAAACTCGCTTCTAGAGGTAGAGTTCCTGAACCACACAAAGGGTCATAAAATACCTGATCTGGTTCCCAACCCGAAAGCCGAATCAAAGCCGCTGCGAGGGATTCTTTTAAGGGGGCATCTCCCATAGCCGCCCGATAACCGCGACGATGTAAACTATTTCCGGAACTGTCTAAACTGACGGTGCAAACATCATCGGCAATATGCACCCCAATCTGTAAATCTGCATCCCTTGGGTCCACATTGGAACGTTCACCAAATGTGGCTAATTGCTGATCCACAATGGCATTCTTTACCTGAAGCGCTGTAAAATGGGTATGATTTAGGGATTCACTTTTGCCAGTGGCATTAACGGAAACCGTCAGACTTGGATCAAGATACGCCGACCAATCCATTGATTTAATGCCGTGATAAAGTTCCTGAGCATTACTACAAGGGAATTGGTATAGCTTAACCAGAATCCGAAATGGTAACCTTGCCCATAGATTCACCCGATAGAGCAAGCCTAAATCTCCAGTAAACTCCACACCACAGAATGCTTCTTTGACCTGTGATGCGCCTAATTCGGTTAATTCGGCAGCGGCAATCGCTTCTAGTCCCCGCGCCACAGTCGCAAAATATTGATTATCTGTACCATTGGTTCTATAAAAAACTGAATCGTTCATTAATGTGGGTGCAATTTGGCTGTAATTGATTTGAAGACTAAATTATGAGTTAAATAGATTGAGTTATGGAAAGTTAATAGAAGATTAGGAAAAAACTAGTAATAGTTACTAACAGCAATCATTGAAATATGCTACAGGAAAAAAACACCCTCTAATATCAGAGACACCCTTGATTTACCGCTGACGGGGCAATTTGTGGTTAAGATAGTTTGATATTCGTTTTTAATATTTATTACTGTGTAGCCATGAGTTCTAGCACTTCGTCCACCATTGAAAATACCGCCAATGAATCATTAGGGGCAGCCTTGGGTGCGGTTCCCAGCGGTTTGTTTATTGTTTTAAGCCAACAGGAAGGCAAAACCGGTACAATGCTGGCTTCATGGGTACAACAAGCAGGCTTTGAGCCACCATCAGTTACCCTAGTTACCGCAAAGGGACGGGCTATTAACGAATTTCTGCCCATCGGTGCGAAATTTACGGTCAGTATTTTGGAGAAAGGGCAAGGGAAATTGATCGGACATTTTGCCAAAGGATTTGCCCCAGAAGTTGATCCCCTAGATGGCATTGATACTGCGTTAGGCAATAATGGACAGCCCTATCTCACTGAAGCCATTGCCTATCTCGAAGCCACGGTAACCACCACGATGGATGCTGGGGATCACAATGTCCTACTGGCAACCGTCACCGATGGCAACCGCTTCAGAGATGGAGAAGTGGCAGTCCATACCCGTAAGAATGGTTTCCGTTATTAGTCCTGTAAGAGTTCTCTGAAATTCCCGATCTCCGACTTTTTTCATAGCCTTCTCATAGCTGCGAAATAGTCGGAGATCTTCTAGTGCATTACATATAGTCCATGACAGAGATAGAATCAATTAACGCCCATCAGTAACAGCCGGAAACATTCCGCCCATGCTACCGATAGTATTGAAATTACTCGTGGTTGCGCTGGATGAGTCGCCATTGGTTTCTGATGATTCACCATTCAAAGGGACAAAGGAACTCCACATAGATTTTGTGCCAGTATTAGGACGCACCAGATTTGCAGGGGGATTGGGATTACTGCCCTGATTTTGGCTCTGGCGCAACTGTTCAACCCGTAATCTTGCTTCTTCGGCTTGTTGTTGCAACAGGGAAACCTGAGCCTCTAAAAGTTTTTTCTGTTGTTCCAAAATCGCGGTTTCTTTGTTCAGGCGATTCATCCGCGCTAAATGGGAATCCGTGCGCCCTGGTTGGTAAATCACGCCGATAAAAGCCGTCACATTTCGGGAATCAAGGGTATTCATGCCCAAAGAGAAGTTTAGTCCGAAATCATTCTCAGTATTGACCGGAGCCACTAGGGGCGTTTGCAGCGGGTATACATTGGGAACATTAATAATATTGTTGGGGTTAGACTGGTTTTGGTTGGCGTTTTGGTTGCTGGTGGGAGCAATCACGTTGTTGTTGGAGTTAGCGCCGACGGTAGCCGGTTGGTTGTTGTTGATCGTAGAAGTTTGGGCGTGAACTAAGTCATTGGCACCATAACCCATACCCCAACCGATGGCGCTTAAAGTGCCTAAGATCAGACCGTTAACAATATAACCACTGACAATATGAACGGGGTGGCTCAGGGTTTGCCTGAGATAATTGGAATGTGTTTCGGGATGGACGGGTAGATCACATTTTTGATTAGCTGTCATGGGAAATTTTCTCCTGCGGCTAAAGTAGGGCGCGAAAAACCAGCGTGCAAAGAGCTAATGTGCGAATTATAAACCCTAGATTACTTTGGGGGTATTGTTTCTGGATACACCTGACAACAGTAGTTTTCTTAATTACTTTTCTAGAAAAGTTGTCGCAAAATCAATTATTTCTGCTACCCTTTCTGCTAGCATTCGTCATCTAGTAGCTACCAATTAGTTAACACAGGGCGAAACCGTTAATCCACAAGAACTTTGAGCTAAGGTAGACCAAAATTTTCCGGCATGTTTGTCTCATTTCGTAAACCTCAGCCTACTTCTTCATCCTAAGTTCAGCCTAAGTTCACCCCAAATTGCCGACTTTCCATACTAGGTAAAGCGTATTAGCCCCCCCTTACTACCCCATCATCACATTAGCTAGATTAACTGAATACCCCATAGCCAGCGGTCAAAAGAGGTCAACCATGGAAAAACAACCCCATCATAAATTAAACGATCTAGATGATCTAGATGCCCCTGATCGCACGATCAGTCAATGGCGGATTGTCCATGAAACTCAACCGAGGCTTGAGATTCCCCATGATCAGGCATCCCTAAAACAACCCCAGCAAACCATAAATACCACTGCCACTGTAGCTGATGGTCTTCAGATGCCACTGTTTGCGCCACCAGCATCAGTGCCGGAAATAACTGATGATTTAGTTTTTGGTTCAGGGAATTTAGAGGAAATTTTTACGGATCTCTTTCTAGATGAATCCGTTGACTATACATTGAAACATGACAGCCAGCCTCGGGGGGATGAGGGTTTGCCCACAGCGCTGGCGGGGTTAGAAGCGATCATTCAAATTAAGCCTCAGTCCATTAAGCCTCAGTCTACCGGGCATGGGACCCATGGAAATTACCCAAGGGTGACGGAGCCACATCCTCAAAATGTAACCCTAGCCTCGTCTCAATCCCGATCTGAGCCTAATTCCTATCACCGAGATGCCCCTATGGTTAACTACGAACAACTCGCCCAACAGCTTCAAGAACAGCTTCAACAGCAAAAAATCCAGCATCAGGAACAGGTGCAACTGTTACAGACTAGTTTTCAGGAGTTACTGACCCAAAGGGATGAACTAGAGGCTCAGCTAAAGCGCCATATTGCCACCCACCATGCGCTTCAGCAGTCTTTGCGGTTATTGGAAAAAGATCACACATCCGCTGAGAAACAAGTGCAAGATCTCACCCAAGAAGTGCAGATCCTGAGGGATAAGTTCCAGCGGCAATTTGGTCATGTGCAAGACTATGAAGCTCATATCAGTCACTGGAAAGAGCAGGCGGTGCGCCATCAACACCATGCGATGCAGTTAAGTGCGGCGTTGGATCGGTTGCTGTCGGGCAAAGGGGGCAAGGTATATCAACCCTTGGCTCAGCCGGCTGAGGAATCATCGCCTCAGTCGGGGGGACAGATGACACCGGAAAATAACACCGATGCGCTGACTCCGGCACATCCTGCTGTGGCAACTATTGAGGTAGTCCCTGATGCAGTTCCAGTCATGACACACCAGCGCCCTGTTGCCTCTCATATTTCTCATACTGCCCCAGAGGTTGCTGCTGCACTGCCCGAATCATCTCAGTCATCCAGTCATGGACTGAGTGCCAAGGCGTTTCCTCACAATGCGCCGCCTCAGGGTAATGTGCCGCACCCTAACCCAACTCCCTCTCAGCATTTCACCCCGCAAAATTCTACCCATCAAAATATAGCTCACCAAAATACATCTCATCAAAATACAGTCCATCAAAATACAGTCCATCTGGCTACCAATGCTGCCCCTAGCGAAACCCATCCCCCCCATCACAATACAAACCCCACGCCACCTAAGCGTAGGGTTGTGGAATTACCATCGTTCCTGAATCGTTAATCGAAAAATCTCAGGAAAATAATCTCAGGGTCAGGGCTTCGTCCCATTGTTAATTATTTTCTTGAGTTTTTTCTGGTGTAGTTTCTTGTTTGATCAGGAGGTGTTTTTGCGGTGTCACTAGCGCCATTTCCAGGTTGGTTTCGGCAATAATTCGATTACCGTCAAAATAAACCTGCCAGTAATGATCATTGTGGCAAAAGACTCTGACTGTTAAAACTAATCCCATATCGTTAAATTCTATGATTTCCACTTGCGGTTGGGGATTGCCCAAAACATTGGGAATGTTGACTAGTCTTTCTAATAAAACCCGCTTGACCTCAGAAACATTAGTACTGTGATCCAGTTGAGCATTAAGTTCTAGCCGACGGTAG
>JBIKNH010000072.1:0-18633 GCA_044358815.1 Pseudanabaenaceae cyanobacterium
TTACTAATTACCGTGGTAAACGAATTGCAAAGAGTGGGCGTAAATTTTGGATTGAACAGGCGACGGTCTGGAATTTAATCGATCTGACTCAACCGATAAATCAGCAGTATGCGGGGCAGGCGGCGGTGTTTAGTGATTGGCAGCTAGTAAACTGATTTATTTCGGATGTTTCTGCGATTCAAAATGTTACCTTATCTGCGAATTGTATTATCCTCATTAATCCTCGTAAAGCGGATTTCATCAATGCGGCGCTTGTCAATATCCAGAGAGATAGGGTAATTTAGACACGATAACCTCTGCTGATCGTAGTATCTTATCACCGCTCATATAACCCACCTTGAGAGTTTTTATAAGAGATCTCTCCGGTAAGTCATCACGGACTTCAGTTTCGATAATGCGACACAAGTTTACGTCAACAACCTCATTTTCAGGAATAACAATCGAACAAACCCCTCGTTTGTGCAGGATTGCCAAGAGCTTGCGTTGAATAGAGCCAATCATGCGAGGTAAACGTTGATGACTTTTTGGCAAAGAATCACTACTACTTTCTAGAGATGTCATCAGATTATTGAGTGTATCAATAACCTCTAATAGCTCTAGAAAGAAAGCATCTTTTTCTGCTTCAACATCGTTAGTATTATTACGAATATTTTGTTTTAATCTCGCATTTTCGTTTTGTAAGTTGCTGATATCTTGCACAAGGCGATCACGTAATTTTGTGTCGATGACAAAGTTTGTATTTTGATTATTCATTATCTACTCCTCAAAACCTAAATCTTCAAAATCTAGAATAAGTGAATCTGCTAAATTTTTGCCAACCTCAATATCAAGTTCGGAAATATTTCTACTAGTGAGAATTACATCGCTTAATCCTTCAAATTCCGACAGAATTTCTAGAGTAGGTAATTCCTCCTTCAAAGCTGATAAATCTGAGCGCTGAAAACGTTGTAGTTCCGGTAAGATCGGACGTAAGAAATCGGCGACTAGTCGCTCTTCTGCTTTCATTAGAGCTTTTTGAGCTTTGGCAATTGCATCAATGGGATAAGCCTTCTGCTTCATAGCTGTGGCCATTGCTTTAGTAATCTCAGCCTTAGATGATGCTGATGTTAAACCTAAGATGTCGTAAGGATTGCGCTCCATAAATGTATTTTTTAGCCAGTCTTGCTAACTTTGAAATTGCTAACTCACCAAGTCAGGAACCAACTGCCTAATCCAGTTGACGACTTGCATTCTTTCCCAATAACTAATTCTGCCACTTCTGTCACCTTCCTGCAAGATATTTAGTAGAACTTCAGCTAATGTTTGCCTAACTTCACGATTTCCGGAACGCATAGCACATTTAACTGCACTTTCTGTATCTCCTCTCTTAAGACATTGGTAAACCTCTTCATTTGCAAGTACTACTTCAATACGATTAATAATATCTCGATAAACAGGATTACTAGTGTCAATATCAGTCAATTCTTTTAGTTTTGATAATCCTTGTCTAGGTGTGAATTTTTTATTGGCAATCTGTAGCCGAATTTCTTCGGTTTTACATTCAGTGTAGTAGTTTCGTGCTGCTTTGCTAGAAGTGACTTCTAACCATAATCTCGCAAATGTTATTTGATCTTTTTCATCTAATTGATGTGCTATTTGGTCACATAGTCGATCTATTTCACTGATCCATTCGGAATTTTTTTGAATTAACTGTGTGAATTGCTTAGCTAATTTGAGGGCATTCTGCCATTTGTTTTTCTTCAGCAGGTCATAAGACTCAAAATAAGAAAGTGTTGCTTGAGCGTTCTTGAAATGTTCATTGTGATTCAAATGTCCTGAGTTATAAGTTTTAAGTTGTAAACCTCGTTCGATATCGCCATCAAGACAGGCGGCAATTGCTAATCCCAATGGAGAATACAAAAGAGATAGTTGAGAAGATGCTGTCAACACTTTATACTGATTTTGTATGTCAAGGATTGATTTTGTCAGATTATTATTTAGCTTCGCCAATTGTTGTAAAAAATCTATGGTGCTAGGCAAAATCCAAGTTGAACCTAACTCAATCATTGGTTTAGTCGAACTTGTAAGCATCTTCAATGTATATCGATCAAGACGCTGCCAGTCTTTTACCTTCATGTAAGTATCGAGATCGTTTTCTTTTACCCGATCTAATACACGATCCCAAAGTTCTTCGAGCTTTTTCTTGAGTTGGGATCGATCTGGTGCTTCATTACCCAACCAAAGCAAATTAGTTAAAGAGGGATCACCTGATAGGTTAGCAACTGCGGTTCCCCAGCTAGCATTAAATTCCATAATCAAGGTGAGCTTTGGAAACTCCGTATTCATCGTGCAATAATAAGCAGCAATAGCCCAATTATGTAAACTTTGTATGTTGGGATTTTCCAACCAAGTAGACCGATTTTTTGCCAGTAACAGATACCAGTTAGTTTTAGACTGTTTCCACATTTCTAGATCTAGTCGTGGGAGAATGTGATTCTCTAAATTCTCACGAATGACCTCGGCTTGCGGATAAATCTCCAGAACTCGCTTGCTTGTGTTGGCAGCTTTCTCAAGATCACCTTGATCGACAAATTTCTCGATCTCTTGCAAGTCCAAAAGATAAGCTTTTTGCTTGATGATTTTCAACTTTGAGCGTTGAGCATCTAAACCAGCTATTCTAAGTCCTTGCCATTCTCTTGCATTGTCATCATAATTTTGTTGCTTGGCAAATATAAACCCTCGCAAATAACTAGCGCGATCGCCATTCAAACCATTGAGAAAAACTAATGCTTGTTCCCAATTTTCCTGTTTACAAGCAACAATAACTTGACGAAAACGACATTCTAAGAAATCTGGCATTAGCTTATAAGATTTGTTATAGCAATCTAAAGCTAGATCCAGTTCTCCAGATTGTTCATGCTGCAACCCTTGCAAGAAACTTGTCTTGCATTCAAGAATGGTACCAAGGCTCCGTAAAAACCTTTGTCCATCTTCACGCGGGAAAGAGATAATCGCCATTCTTGCAGCTTTGAAAGCTTCTGCAAAATCAGCTTGTTGACAGAAAGACTTGGCATCTTTCAATTGTCGGATATATCGTTTTTCAGCAGTTATACTTGACCTACAAACTATAATCAGATTATTTAGTTCATCTGTGCTGTAGAGGCTTTGGGCTTCTTCATAAATTGATAAAGCCCTCTGGAAGTATTTAGCTGAAACATTTGCCTGTGCATCTTCAAAAAGCTTTAACCATTGTTTACGCCTTTGTAACTCGGAACTGTAGAATTTTACCTGGTCATTAACTTTGGAATCAAATAATAAACTTTCAGCTTTTTGTAAATAATAAAGTGCTTGCTCTAAAACTTCATATTCTTTGGGATTGTTAGAAATTGAAGTAAGAAGATTACTCCCTTCCTGAACTAAACGTTGAGCATTTTGTATCTGAATATTCCATTTTTTTGAAGATTCTTCTAGCTTGATCAAGAGATCACCAAGAAACCACTTCCGAAATAATTTCTCCCAAAAATTAGGATTCAAGCCCCATAAGCGCGTTCCACTTTTAGCAAGCTGAATTGCTTCTTTGAGTCGCCTTGTTTTAGCCCGTTCCTCTGATTTGATGAGGAAATGTTTCGTTTGCTTGGCGCGATCACGAACATCAATGATTCCAACACCACAGCAAAGCATTGTTAATGAATTGATTAATTCCATTACCATCGGTGTTTACTTCTCTGTGCAATTATCTGGAATCTTTAATTTTTCACCTACCTCTAGTTCATTTTGCCTTCCAGCCAAAGAAGGATTTGCATTTACCCAATCTCGCCATGCCAAATCACTACCACAAAAACGGATGGCTAGAGATTCTAAAGCATCACCCGCTTGCACAGTATAAGTTTGAGGCAATGATATTTTTGCCGAAGGTGTGATGATTGGACTAGAAATAATAATAGGTTTAGCTGGTTCTGTAACTTTTTCCGAAATGAGAGATGCTGTGATTGATTGAAACATAGAGTAACCAGCCCAACCACCCATTACAAAACCAATCGCTATGCCCAGCAATACTAAAATCCAAATTTTGGGAGTTTTTGGTTCCTTTGGTACATTTTGAATATTCTCAATATCTTCATCCTTTGGATCTTCCAAAATCGGTAACTCTAAAAGCGATCGCAACAAAGACACATCCGTATCACAATTAGGACAGATGCTTCTCTGTAAGTCTTGATAACCACAGACAGGGCAGTTAAGTCGGATAGATTCAGTCATGGGAACTCTTGCAAAGATAGAACTGGGTCAAACTAGCGAGACAAACCTGTACTAATTGCTGATGTCGGCATTCGCTTATCAACATAGCGTTCCACCATAGGGAATAGCTCCTCTGCCATTCTGGCGACTTGCATATCTTGATTGTTTTTCATCGCAGAAAGCATACGATCTAACTTACTTGCCATAACTTGACCCTCTGATGGATTGATTTGGCTTGCCTTACGCACTCCCACCACACAAAGCATAATTAGGCTTACGCGATCGGGCAAATTCTGAATTTCCTGTGCAGCACGTTCAGTAACCACCTGCATTCCAGAAATATTATTTTTATCAATCGCTTCTTGCAATTCGCGTGACAGTCTTTGCATTCTTTGCTTCTGGGCTGAAGGAATTAGATCATCACATATATTGATAATCCTCTCGAACTCATCAATATATGCTTCAGCCTCCAGTCTCTCCTTAGACATCATCACTTTGAGAGCTTCAAGTTCTTGTTTAGCAGCCTGACGCATATCAGAACGAACTTCACCTGTATTTTTGTCAACAATCCGATTGGCGGATTTGACAACAGCAGAGATTTTTTCGGTAGCGGCGGCAACTCCTAGCTTAGTTAAGCCAAGTTCGTTAAGTTCTTGAATTACACTCTCTGTCTCGTTAAGAAGTTTCTCATCAGATTTACCTTGTGAAAACTGACAAGACACACTCACACTAGGATCATTTTTTAAATGAGCATGAACTTTTAGCGAATTTTCTTTTTCGTCCAACTCTAAAAAAGTCTGAATCTCTGTTCCTTTTGGATAGTCCTGATCTAATGATAGCCAAACATCTCCAATCCTTTCATCATTGCTCTTACCATCAAGATCCTTACGAACTTCGTCAGGGCTAAAGAATTGGAAATGAATTAATCTTTGTCCATCATCAACCAATTTGAAAGTATGCGAAGTTTTGATTGGCAGAACATCGCCACGCCGAATAATAAGATAACGTGGATCATCAACTAGTTTGATGCAATAGTCCCGCGACACAGTGCCTACTTTATCAATGCGCCCCGCCGCAACGATCGCTGCACCTTCAGCGATCGCATACATCGGGCGAGGATGAATCACCACTTTCTCATTACCAAAAGCTGCTTTTACTTGCGATTGCACGTAGGGGATTTGTGATGAACCACCTACCAAAAGTATTACATCCACTAAATCAGGGGTATATTCCGATAACTGTAAAGCCTCATGGCAAATTTGAATTGTTCTTGCTACTAACGGCTGAATCATTTGCTCAAATTGTGATCGCGAAATCTCCACTTCTACAGGAATTCCGATACCTAAGTCATCTTTGAGAGGTGTAGCAGGTGAGACGACTGTAGATGTGGATTCACTCAACTCTACCTTAGCTTTTTCACAAGCCAACTTGAGATCGGCAATGAACCTCAATTTCTCGTAGTGAGGCATTTTGTCAATGAGGTGATCAATATCTCTGATACCTTCTTGTTTGGCAACTTGTTCTTTTACAAATTGAGTCAACTTGAGATCCACATCATCACCACCGAGCCAAAGATCTCCCGCCTTGCCTTGCTCAATAAACTGAGTCCCCGCCGCCACAATCAATGAAGCGTCAAATGTCCCACCACCGAAGTCATAAACCAAAATTGTTTTGACATCATCACTATCAGGCTTAAATCCATAGGAAATCGCCGCCGCCGTTGGTTCTGAGAGTAACTCTAAAGGTGTTAATCCTGCCTTATAAGCAGCCGATCGCGTGGCATTTTTCTGTTTGTCATTAAAATAAGCGGGAATTGTAATTACTGCCTGATTAATCACTTCATTTTGCTTACCAAGGCGATCGCGGCGATAAGCAACAGCATTACTCACAACTTTTTTGAGAATCTCTGCCGAAATATCTTCAGGCGAATATTCCTTACCGCCCATCCAAACACCTATACTATTTTCAGTACCATCACTAGGGGCTGTAACCTTGTAAGCACATTTCGATTTATGTTCTTGCACTTTCAGATCAGCAAACCCACGCCCGATTAGTCTTTTGATCGAATTAATTGTGTTTTCTGGACTATGCCCCAGATTGTTATACGCCGGCTCCCCCACCTCTATCTGGTTGTCTATATAGGCAACAATTGATTTGGTCAACCTGCGCTCAGGAGGAGTATTGTCAGCACCCGTAACAACTTCCACACTGACCTCACTAAATGCTCCAACCGAGTTGGTTGTACCTAAATCAATGCCTAGAGCTTTACTCATAATCCCTTTTTATAAACAGGTTCAACTATCATAGCACTTTGCATGTTCTAAATACAGCAAAATTGCCTTGCCCCACCCAGCTCTAAAAGTATAAAAAAACTTGAGATATGCTATTACAACACATCACCATAGACTGGAATATATGTCATGGTAAACCCTGTATCTGAGGCTTACGCTATCCCGTTGAAATGATACTAGAACTTCTTAGTTCAGGTATGACCACTGAAGAAATTCTGGAAGACTACAATGTCAAACCAGACAGATAATATTGAGGCAATATCACTGAAAAAGATGGTGGCCACAGATAATATCAGCAATAGAGAACTAGCACGATCTTTTCTACAGCAAGTCATCAATTTCAGTTTGTTTCCCAGTGCAACCAAAATTTTCACCACCTTACCCACTACATAACTTAAGCTAAGTTATTTGTCGCAAAGATAACACTTTTGGTTTAGACTAGAAAGACTGACTAAAAAACACTGGTCTTTCAATAAAGCTACACACCAAGCTAAACCAGAAAGCACTAAACCAGAAAGCTAACCCAAAAGTTCAACAAATTCGCGGAGATCCCCAAACGCTATGGCACGCATGTACTATGACGCAGATGCAAATCTTGATTTTCTAGCAGGTAAAAAGATTGCCATCATCGGCTATGGCTCCCAAGGTCATGCCCACGCGCTGAACCTCAAAGATAGCGGCATGGATGTGCGTGTTGGTTTGTATCAGGGCAGTCCCTCTTGGCAAAAAGCTGAAACCGATGGCTTGACGGTGCGCACCGTAGCCGAAGCTTCCGCCGAAGCCGACTTCATCATGATTTTGTTGCCCGATGAAACCCAAAAAGCCATCTATGCCAGTGAAATTGCCCCTCACCTCAGCGCTGGCAAAACTCTGGCTTTTGCTCACGGGTTTAATATTCACTTCGCCCAAATCGTCCCTCCTAAGGATGTCAATGTGGTCATGATCGCCCCTAAAGGTCCTGGTCACTTAGTCCGTCGCACCTATACTCAAGGTCAAGGCGTACCCGCTCTGTTCGCCGTGTATCAAGACGCATCCGGTCAAGCACGGGATTTGGCAATGGCTTATGCTAAGGGCATCGGTGGCACTCGTGGCGGCATCTTGGAAACCACATTCAATGAAGAAACTGAAACCGATCTTTTCGGTGAACAAGCCGTATTGTGTGGTGGTCTGTGTGCCTTGATCAAGTCTGGTTTTGAAACCCTTGTCGAAGCTGGTTACCAACCCGAATTGGCTTACTTCGAGTGCTTGCATGAAGTTAAGTTGATCGTTGACCTGATCGTTGAAGGTGGTTTAGCCAATATGCGCTACAGCATCTCCAACACCGCTGAATATGGTGACTATACCCGTGGTCCCCGCATCGTCGATGAGCGCGTCAAGGCAGAAATGAAAAAAGTCTTGTCAGAAATCCAGTCTGGTCAGTTTGCACGGGAATTCGTCTTGGAAAACCAAGCTGGTAAGCCTGGGTTCACCGCCATGCGTCGCCAAGAAGCCAATCACCCCATTGAAGCTGTAGGTAAAGATCTGCGTGCCATGTTTAGCTGGTTGAAGAAAGACTAATTCTTCCCAGTTCTGACATAGCCAGTTTTGACATAGATTTAGCATAAGTATCTAAGTTGAGATCCCTGATTTTTGGTGAAAGTCAGGGATCTTTTAGTTATGAACCGCTAAAATGGATTAGTTAGTATTAGTTAGCCTTGTTTTGCCCTTTATTAAGCGATTTTGAACGCCGAAGCTATGGATGCAGTTGCAGTTAAACCGAGTGATGTCCTTCGTCAAGCAGATCCTGAGCGCCTGAGTCGGATTCGTCACACTTGTTCCCATGTGATGGCAATGGCGGTGCAGAAGTTGTTCCCTGATGCCAAGGTGACTATCGGTCCTGCCACTGAAACTGGTTTTTATTATGATTTTGACCGTAAGGAAGCTTTTACCCCTGCGGATCTTAAGGCAATCACCAAGGAGATGAAGCGCATCATCAAAGGGAATTTACCTTTGGTGCGCCAAGAATTGCCTCGGGAAGCTATGGCGGCAGAAATCGCTGCCCTCAACGAGCCTTATAAAGTAGAACTTTTAGCGGCAATTCCTGAAGGTCCGCCCATTTCGCGGTATTTCATTGGAGATCCCGCTGTGGCTGCTAAACCTTGGTGGGACTTGTGCGCTGGACCTCACCTAGAAACCACAGGGGAAATTGATCCTGATGCTTTTGCCCTAGAAAGCTTAGCTGGAGCCTATTGGCGCGGTGATGAGAAGAACGCCATGTTACAGCGGATCTACGGCACAGCATGGGAAACTGCGGCACAGCTTCAGGCTTATCACCAAATGCTTGAAGAGGCAAAGCGCCGTGATCACCGCAAAATTGGTAAAGATCTCCAACTGTTCAGTATTCAAGAAGAAGCTGGTGGGGGTTTGGTATTTTGGCATCCTCGCGGTGCGGTGTTGCGGGGACAAATTGAAGCATTTTGGAAAGAAACCCACCTGCAAAATGGCTATGAGCTAGTCACCACCCCACACATGGCAGATTTGAACCTGTGGAAAACCTCAGGACACAATGATTTCTATCGGGAAAGTATGTTTCAGCCGATGGAAGTGGAAGAGCGGGAATTTCAACTGAAGCCCATGAATTGTCCGTTCCATGTGTTGATCTATAAAGATACGCTCCATTCCTATCGCGAATTTCCGATTCGGTTTGGTGAAATGGGAACAGTGTATCGTTATGAGCGCTCTGGCACG
Organism: Pseudanabaenaceae cyanobacterium; assembly: GCA_044358815.1. Taxonomy (GTDB): domain Bacteria; phylum Cyanobacteriota; class Cyanobacteriia; order Pseudanabaenales; family Pseudanabaenaceae; genus JBAXSK01. The sequence goes on from JBIKNH010000072.1 coordinate 9,234, forward strand.
ATGCATGGCTTGATGCGGGTGCGGGGCTTTACTCAAGATGATGCTCATATTTTCTGTACTGAAGCGCAAATTGAATCAGAAATTCTTGGGGTTTTGAATTTGGCGGAACTGATTCTATCCACGTTTGGCTTTAGCAATTATGAAGTGAATTTGTCCACCCGCCCTGATAAATATGTGGGTTCCGATGAGATTTGGGACAAGTCCACCACAGCATTACGGCAAGCCCTAGCCGCCAAAGGTTGGGATTATGTGGTTGATGAAGGTGGCGGCGCGTTCTACGGTCCCAAAATCGATATTAAAATTGAAGATGCCATTGGTCGGCGTTGGCAATGTTCCACGATTCAACTAGATTTCAATTTACCGGAACGGTTTGATATGGAATATGTTGCCGAAGATGGGAATCGTCGTCGTCCAATTATGATTCACCGCGCCCTATTTGGTTCTTTAGAACGATTCATTGGGGTATTAATCGAAAACTATGCTGGTGATTTCCCATTATGGATTGCCCCAGTGCAAGCGCGTTTGATTACGGTTTCCGAGGGACAACTGGAGTTTGCGAAGTCTGTCGCTGCCCAAATGAAAGCCTTAGGGATTCGCGTCCAAGTGGATCTCAGCAGTGACCGGATGCAGAAGCAAATCCGTAATGCTGAATTAGAAAAGATTCCAGTGATGGGCATCATCGGTGCCAAGGAAGTGGAGCAAAACGCCCTCAGTGTGCGGACTCGTAAACATGGGGACTTGGGAACGCTTTCTGTGGCAGAGTTTATTAGTAAGGTGCAGAGTGCGATTACGAATCGGGACTTTCTCTAATAGTGTTCTCTTCGATTTCTAGTCAAGTTCTTGACTGATGGTTAAGACTATTTCTTGTTTCCCTCTCACCTTTTGGGAGAGGGGCTAGGGGTGAGGGGCTTACAACCTTCCACGTCACACCAGTTATCACTTTAGGTCAATTATTGGAAGTGGCATAGTTACGGTGGTGCAGTACAGGCATCATAGGGCTGTGCCATTTTCTTTGGTAACTTGATTCTTGAATCACAAGTATAGATAATTCAAATAAAAATGCAGCTTCGACTTCGCTCAGCTAGCTTACACCCAGGGCTGAGCGAAGTCGAAGCCCCTCTACAAATTATTTTAAACAACTATATTCTTATTTTGTAAATCCAAATTCCGGCTCAATTATCTTCACTTTGTCATAGATAAATAAATAAGTCCATAGAGTTTGTAAATTAAATGATTAATTATCCTTTCTAATTCGCTTGGATCAACATGACGATTGCTCATTAGGTTTATCTCAGCAAGGCTATAAATCCCGCTTGCTCAAAATGTTTACCATAGGCGACCGCTTCTAATATGTTTTGTTGCTGTATGATTTGAAATGATGTGCAATCTGTATGACTCCAACCTTGATCGGGAGGAATGATCTCAATTAGGCGTTGAGATAAGCGCAGCGATGTTTCAAAACTTGAGCAACATTTTGCTGATCCCACTGAGCGCCCGACATCTTGACCCGAAGACCAATCTGCTTAATTGTCGATTCAATAGAGCCAGGGTGTTGCCCAAAGGTGTAATTTCTTCAAAATTTTCCCCTAGCCACTTTATTTTACGTGCTATTCATATCTGATTGGAGCGAGCGATCCTTAGAAGATCCGCAGTTGCCTCAGCAGTAAAATTCACGCTATAACTCATCCCAATTCAACCCTAATGATTGCATAGCTTGAGCCTCAGGTATCAAGGTATCATCGTCCCTGTTACTTCCTGCTGCTGTTTTTAATTTCTTCCCCTCATCTAGATCAATATACTCTTCTAATACTTCAATTGCAACTTGACGCACTAGCAAACGAAACTATTCTATTGTGAGTTCTTTTATTTGCATAGCTTCACACAATATGCTTTGCAGAATATCGAGGTTCTAATTTCTTTGGGATTAACCCTCATACAATTAATCAATGGAATAGATTGACACGCCTCAAACAGATAACTGAAAAGACTTGAGCCGCATCAATCCACTACAACCCTTAAGCAGATTCTGGTTTAGGCAAAGCCGAAGGATGACGCAACACCTCCGCTGTAGAGAGTTTCTCCACCATATCGCAAGTGATAGAGAACCGCGTCACATCTTTCCGCGATGGCAACTCATACATCATATCTAGCATCAACTGTTCCACAATACCCCGCAACGCCCGCGCCCCAGTCTTCCGGCGATAAGCTTCCTTCGCAATGGCAGCAATAGCATCCGGTTGAAAATCTAAATGAACATTATCCATTAACAACAACTTCTGATATTGCTTCAGTAAGGCGCTGCGAGGTTCCGTTAAAATTGACATTAATGACTTCTCATCCAGGGAATCCAAAACCGCCGCCACTGGTACACGCCCAATAAACTCTGGAATCATCCCGAACCTTACTAAATCCTCAGGCTGCAACTGTTTGAGAATGTCTGTCGTGCGCTTATCTTTCGGCGCATTTTCCCCATGTTGCACAAAACCAATGGATTTCTTACCGATGCGTTGCTCCACCGTCTTATCCAAGCCCACAAACGCTCCACCACAGATAAATAGAATATTCGTGGTATCAATTTGAATGCAATCTTGATAAGGGTGCTTCCGACCGCCTTGGGGTGGCACATTCGCAATCGTCCCCTCCAGCATTTTTAATAACGCCTGTTGCACCCCTTCCCCTGAAACATCACGAGTAATAGAAGTATTTTCACTCTTACGGGCAATCTTATCAATTTCGTCAATATAAATAATACCGCGCTGAGCTTCTTCCACATCAAAATCTGCCACCTGCAACAACCGCAGCAGAATATTCTCCACATCTTCGCCCACATAGCCCGCTTCGGTCAGCGTTGTTGCATCTGCCACCGCAAAAGGGACATCCAACATTTTCGCTAAAGTTTGCGCTAACAGCGTTTTGCCGCACCCCGTGGGACCAATCAGCAAAATATTAGACTTTTGCAACTCTACTCCATCCTCCGGCGTGCGAGGCTTACCGGAGCCATCATTGGGAGGAATAAAACTCAGTCGTTTGTAATGGTTGTAAACCGCCACGGATAAAACTTTTTTCGCCTCATCCTGACCCACTACGTTTTGGTCGAGATAGCTCTTGATTTCCCTCGGCTTGGGAACTTGACTTAAATTAATGGCAGCAGGGGGTTTTGTACGACGTTTTTCAGGGTTTGGCTCAGCAGCAGCACCGCGTTTCGCCGTAGTTTGGGGTGGGGCTTGGTTGAATAGCTCCTCATCTAAAATTTCATTGCACAAGTCCACACATTCATCACAAATATAGACCCCTGGACCAGCAATAAGTTTACGTACCTGTTCCTGGGACTTGCCACAGAAGGAACATTTTAGATGGGAATCGTATTTGCTGGGCATAGGGCATCTCGCTGGATTGGTACTCTAAACTCGTACTTAAGGAAATCTCGGTCAGGCAAGGGCAAGCTATTGGGGACAGCACAGATAACTTGACTAGGTTTGTTCACAGGCTAACTAGATAGACTAATTTCTAGACAAGCTAACTTTTAGAAAAGTTTTGGGAAAGTTTTTAGGAAATTTGCGGTGGAATGGAGTTTATTACAAAAAGATTCGCTAAAAGGTGGGTTAAGGTTCACCAAGCCTAAGCATTAAAACAAAACAAGAGAATCACAGATTTTGTGCTTAAGAAAAGTTTACTTCCCCACCAGTTAACTACAACACAAAATAGCCTAAATCAGTCAGTTTTATTGTTAGTTGCTAATCTTAGTTACCAATACAAAAATCTAACTAAGACAACCTGACTAGAATTCATGAGCTGGTAATGCATCGTCCTTAGTTAAAACCTGAAGTTAAAACCCGATCAATTAGACCATATTCTTGGGCTTCTACCGGAGACATGAAGAAATCCCGTTCGGTATCTTCTTCGATCTGGGTAATGGGTTTACCAGTGTGTTCCGCCAGCAAAGAATTTAGCGTGTGCTTGTGGTACATGATTTCTTTAGCTTGGATTTCAATGTCTACGGCTTGCCCTTGAGCGCCACCAAGGGGCTGGTGAATCATAATCCGAGAATTGGGTAAAGACATCCGTTTGCCCTTAGTTCCGGCGGACAGCAAAAACGCCCCCATACTCGCCGCTAAACCCATGCAGATCGTGCATACATCAGGACGAATATGTTTCATCGTGTCGTAGATTGCCATCCCTGCGGTCACGGAACCACCTGGTGAATGCACATACAAATAAATGTCCCGTTCGGGATCTTCAGCTTCAAGGAATAAAAGTTGGGACATGATTAGGTTTGCCACATTGTCATCAACCTTCGTTCCCAGGAAAATGATCCGCTCCCGTAGTAACCGCGAGAAAATATCAAATGCTCGCTCGCCCCGCCCGGCTTGTTCCACCACCATCGGCACAAACTCGCTATGGACGGCTTGAACGAAGGGCATCCCAGATTGACTAGAAAGCGACGGGAAATTAGGAGACATACCACTAGCAAATGATGAATAAGTCATGAATATGGCGCGATAAGGCGTTAATCGTTAGTGTCTTTAATGATGTTGTTAGTTTGGTGCAATGCAACAAACCGCCACAGCAACGTCTCTGGGTCTTAATCACGGTTAGATCTCAAGAAAATTGGATCTTCATGTCGTTTTGACAGAGCCTGTGAGCTATTATGCCTCAAAATCCTAGGCTCTGGTCAGAGTAACCTATGGGTGGCAGACATAATTTATGAAAACATATTTATGAAAACACATGAAAACATCCGAGACTTTATGCAAAAAAAATGACTTCTGCTAGCCCCCTGAGAACTACCCCATAGCCACCAAAACCCTAGGCGAAAATGCCGGAGTACCACTACCAAAGGGGCAAATTACCAATTCAGCCATGTACAATTGATAGCGAGTGAGATTTCCCGCAGTCAGGTTTTTAGCAGTTAGGGCACAGGCAGTGAAGATGGCAGCAAATTCAACCATACACTGTCAATATGCACTGCACTAACTACGGCAATCCCCACCTATGAGCCATCCTGAGTCTGTGGTGAAATCAACTATGATTAAGCAAACATCCAAATAAACAAAAACTATGGCAGGACAAGGATTTGGCTTTGGTTTGGGCAAAATGAAGGAAGCTTTTCAAAAAGCCCAACAACTTCAAGAAGGAGCCAAAAAGCTACAAGAAGAACTAGAAGCTTTGCGGGTCACTGGTGAGTCAGCTAATGGCTTAGTTAAAGTGACATTCAGCGGCAACCAAGAACCCCAAGATGTCAGCATTGATCCTGCGGCTTTGGCTGAAGGGGCAGAAGTGCTGTCGGATTTAGTTTTGGCAGCCACTAAAGATGCTTATGCCAAATCTACTGCCTCAATGAAAGTGAAGATGGAAGAACTAACCGGGGGCTTAGGTTTAGGTTTACCTGGTATGTAGTTTTTGGTGGTGTTGAATCCCTGATTGCCCCAGAGTGATTACCCCAGAGTCAGATCCTCTTTAAAATCAGGGATTCGGCTTGCCTGTGCCAATACAACATAGACGAGCGCACAAATCATGGATCTTTGCGCCTGATTTGTAGTTTTTGGTATGATGCAACTTCAAGTTGGTTCTAAGTTGGTTCACAAAGTTAAAATATCATGGTCATTAGTAACCCAGCCCTGCGGAGTCAGCCCCGTCACCAAGCAGCGGCGGTGATCCCCAGCACGCAACAAGCATCAATTTTAGACTGGCTAGAGTCTACCAACCGTCTGATCGCCCGTGAAGGGGATCTGGTTGCGGCACAGTTTGAAGACGAAGCCGAAGAGCTTAATGAGTTGATGCTCGGTGATGATGGCAGTTATCTGGATGATGACGACGATGCCATTGATGATGACGATCTAGAGATGTAGTTTGCTCTCTTGTTTGCTCTCTTGGTCGTGATCGCCCAGTTCTGAAAACTAACAGAAAGCAAATACAAGTCAACACAACTAAACATTAAAAACAGCGCTGATCCAAGGTGAATTTAGCCTTAGATCAGCGCTGTAGTTTTAGGAAATAATCACCAGTAATTTCAGTAACTAGATCATTTCTAACCTTGGGACTGTAGTTCATCCAACTTAGCTAGGACTTCTTGACTGTGGGCGGTGGGGTTTACCTTAACGAAACTTGCCCGCAAAATCCCTTGGGGATCAATGATAAAAGTGCGGCGCAGGGAAATAAATTGCAACCATGAACCATAGGCTTTGCTAACTGCTCCGCCTTGGTCTGCCAATAGAGGAAATTTCAAACCTTCAGAATCACAAAACTGACTGTGGGTATCTACTGAGTCAGCACTCACCCCCAAAATTTGGGTATTACGGCGCATATATTCCGGCAAATCTGACTGAAAGCGTCGCGCCTCTAGGGTACAGCCCGAAGTGAAGTCTTTGGGATAGAAATATAAAACCACCCATTGCCCCCGATAGTCAGCTAGAGAAATCGTGGTTTTCTCAGGTACACCATTGGCAGGTAAATTAAACTCTGGGGCAGGTTGATTCAGAGCCGGCATCTTACCGCCCAATGCCCAAGCGTTATTAGCAAATCCAAAAATCCCTTGGGTAATCAACAACAATGCCAAACCTAATGCCAAAAGCCATGCTCCCTGATTATTGGCAGTGGCGGGATCGGGAGATAGATTTCCCACAGACCAGTTACCCCAAGACAAAAAAGATAAATTCGTTAGTTTGGCGCTCATAAACCTGTGTCCACAATTTAGTTCACAATAATTTGGTTATTAGTTTTTAGTCACCAGCCCTTGGGGCTATTACTAGGTGATTACTCCCACCTATTAGTCCTCTGTTAATAACGCCAGTCAGCCACAGCACAGTGATCCCCAAGCAATGCCCACTTAATCCTCAATCCAGCAGGACGAAATCAACAGAAAATCAAGGGCGAATTTTGGCATAACGAAGTAAAGCAACCCAATCCTAGGAAAAGAAGTTTCATGGTTACAGTGCAGGGAGATCACCAGTGGGGGCATTACTTTCCTGATTGAAAATGATTCATATCATAATTCAGCCAAAGTGCTTGAGGCAAAATGCCTGATTCAAAGTACCTGATTCAAAGTACCTGATTCAAGGTGCTTGATTCAAAATGTTTTACACTGCATAATGTGACCTACCTAACACTGTAAAACCCAAAGGCTTCAGATAAAATGGGTCCACTAGCAATGGACATTGATAACATCCACTGATCCACCGTCACAGCACACCAAAAAGTAAATTCATCAGCTTTTGGCTTGGCGATCTGACTCTAACCAAATCTGGATCTAACCGAGGTTTACTCAATTTGAGATTCAATTTGACCTTGGTTTGTCACACGCCAACGCAACCACAGAATCAGTCTCACATAGACTGATGCCGCAGCCCCTCTGAGTCATGATATGTTAACTAATGTAACAGGATGTACGTTATCTGCTCACAATTCAAAGGGTGCTCAAGCAGTGCTCGATTGATGGGCTAATCCAGTTAGTTGATCTGAGTTACTTAGGCGGTGCGGGTTGGTTGGCTGACTATTGCAGTTAACTTGTGGTGCTCGAAGCGGCTACAAATATGGCTCAAAATTATGACTCAAAACACAGCTATAAAAACAATGTCCGTTGCCGATGCAAGATCACAAAAACTAAGCTGATTTAAAGTCTATTAAGATCTGTGTCATTATGAGCCTAAGGATCAACACTGAACGCTGGCGCTACTGATGAGTTGGCATAGATCCGCTGACTTAAAACCTAACTGGGATGCATTCAAAGCTTGAGTTTTAATCTGCAACTATTATGATCCCTTCTTCTTCCCCTCGCGTATCAAATAACGACACTGCCACGGTGATTGATGTGGCGGTTGATGGTGATCAGCCATTATCTGATAATGGGCACGCTCCCCAAAGTCTGCCTAAGCCAGAAACTCAAGGTAATAATTCATCAGCTTTAGCGACAAAGAAGGGTAACTTTGCGTCGGTACTAGCTCCTCTGACTCCAGACACGTTTAAACAGGTGGTGTCTGATGTGGAGCAAAGATTGCGCATTGTCAACCAGACGTTGGGGATGCTCAATACTGACTTTGATGTGATCCTTGATGAAATGTTGCAGGCGATCCGTCATAAAATCGGTGAACTGCTGTCGGCGGATCGCACCACAATTTTTTTGCATGACGCAGAAAAAAATCAGCTTTGGACTAATGTTCGGATCGAAAATACGAATAAAAATTTAGAAATTCGCATTCCTACTTCACCGACCAGTATTGCTGGGGAAGTGGCGACTTTCAAGCGAATTGTGAATATTCCCTATGACTTCTTTGATGATCCCCGCTCTGCCCAAGCTAAAATCACGTTTGAGCAAACAGGATATCGCACCTATACGATGCTTGCCATGCCATTACTCAATGACAGTAATGAGTTAGTGGCAGTGGTGCAACTCATCAATAAGATGAAGTCTCTGGACCCATCTCGTCCTGTGGAAGAACGGGTTGATAAGTACGGTTTCACTGAAGAAGATCAGTTACTGTTTTCTCAGTTTGCCCCGTCAATGCGGCTGATTTTAGAGAGTTCTCAGGCTTTTTATGCGGCGGCACAGAAACAACGGGCGGCAGATGCTTTGATGAAGGCGGCGATGTCCTTGGGGCAAAGTTTGGATCTCGAAGCCACCCTCAAAAAGGTGATGGATGAAGCCAAAAAGTTAATGAATGCGGATCGTAGTACTTTATGGCTGATTGATCGGGATCAAAATGAATTATGGACCCAAATTACGAACCAAAATGGCACCACTAAAGAACTACGTGTGCCGATGGGGGTGGGTTTTGCCGGAAGGGTGGCACTAACTGGCGAAGTTTTGAATATTCCCTTTGATTTGTATGATCATCCTGAGTCAGCAAATTCCCAAAAGTTCGATCAGGCAAATGGTTATCGTACTTGTAGCTTGCTCTGTATGCCGGTTTATAACTCGAATAAGGAGTTGATCGGTGTCACCCAACTGGTGAATAAGTTACAGCGGGGGGATTTTTCTGAATATGATTCCAGTACCTGGCCCACTGCACCGGATCGGTTTAAAGCTAGTTTTAACACCAATGACGAAGAGTTCATGAAGGTGTTTAACGTCCAAGCTGGGGTGGCTTTAGAGAATGCGAAGTTGTTCGCGAAGGTCAAACAGGAACAGCAAATGCAGAAGGATATTCTGCGGAGTTTGTCTGATGGTGTGATCTCTACGGATAAGCATGGACATATCATCGCTGCCAATGAACGCGCCTATGAACTCTTGGGCATGGTGGAAGCTGACATTGATGCGATGGCTTTAGAAGGTCGTTCCATTTATGACGTGGTGCAATTGGATAAAGCGAACTTTAGACCTTGGTTTACTAGTAGCATTGAAGGGAAAGACGAAAAGAGTCGGAAGCAATATTATCCTGATCAGACACTGCGTTCTTTGTGTGGT
>JBIKNH010000248.1:0-5516 GCA_044358815.1 Pseudanabaenaceae cyanobacterium
GTACGAATCGCCTCATCTATGAGGTTGTACTGTTCTGTTTTGCCTTTTAACTTTGCTTCGAGGACTAACATGGATTTGTAAAATCTTATGCTGTATATTATAGCATAGATTAAGTAAAGCCTTGCTGGAAGCAGAGGGTTTTAAACCCATTTTTTTGATAACATTGGCTTGGGATCAGACAAACTAACCGTGATGCTAAACCTAGCCCATTGAAGCCTAAATGAAGTCCACAGAACTATGGAACTCAACGCCTACGCTCCAGACTTTGAACTACCTAGTGTGACTGGTGAGGTAGTACACCTGACCCGCTATCTAGAAAAACACCGCGCTGTGGTTGTGGTATTTATGTGCAACCATTGCCCCTACGTTAAAGCCTACATTGACCGCCTGAAGGAAATTCAGCGGGACTACCAACCCCAAGGAGTCACCTTAATTGGGATTAATGCCAATAATGACACCAAGTATCCCGAAGATAGTTTTGCCAAAATGAAAGAATATAGCCAAACTTGGGGGCTAAACTTTCCTTACCTGCGAGATCACACCCAAGAGGTCACCCAAGACTTTGGCGCAACTTGTACTCCGGAACCGTTTTTACTAGATCAAACGGGTTGCCTACGTTATCGGGGGGCAATTGATGATAACTATCGCGACCCTGCTGGGGTAACTCGCCAAGATTTGCGCCTTGCCATTGATGCCGTACTCAATGGTCAGCCTGTGCCCACCACCACAAATAAAGCGGTGGGTTGTTCCGTAAAATGGGCAGGATAGAAAAATTGGTAGAAATTGATAGAAAATTTGTAATAACTTGAGCAAAATTGCTAGACTTTTCTCTATGAATAGTTGAATAGCTTTCCTGCATCCTTAAAACCTCATTCAGAAAACCCCATTCAGAAACAAGATTCAAACACTATGCCCATCAAATCCACCACTCGCCACATTCAGATTTACGCCGCCACCGTAGAAAACGATCAGTTATTCGACAGTGACACCATGCTCACCCTGGACATAGATCCCGACAACGAACTGAACTGGAATGATGCTGCGGTGCAAAAGGTTTACCGCCAATTTGATGCCATCGTTGCGGCTTATAAAGGGGCAGATTTGACGGACTATAACCTACGCCGGATGGGATCAGATTTAGAGCATTTTGTCCGGTCATTGCTGCAAAGTGGCGAGATTAGTTACAACCTCAATCACCGCGCTCTGAACTACAGCATGGGTTTACCGCAGGTGATCGACACTAACGCCCAGTAGTTTTGGCGTGAATTTTTCGTGAAGTTCTAATTGTAAAAATTGCTACTTGCTTCTTTATTCCACACTACAACTCAAATAATCACCTAAAACAATCATGGCAGAAGAAACCAAACCCACCGCCGCCCCAGCCGAAAAAAAAGCGGCTCCTGCTAAGCCTCCCGCCCTCGAAGATCTACCCTTTGATGAGTTTATCACTAACCATTTTTTACCGCGACTCAAAGAAGCTTTTGTAGGTTTAGGGGTCACAGATTTGGCGTTAGAATTTGGTAATTTTCAGGTGCGCGGGGCTTGGGAAAATCGGCAGTTTACCGTCTATTTTTCCAAGGCAGATATTCACGCACAAAAGGCGTTTTCTTGTACTTCTGGTGGCAAACCTGTGAGTACCATTGAGCCGTTTTTGATTGATGAGCGCAAAGCTCCTCTGGAGTTATTGGTGTTTGGGGTGATTCAGCGCCTCAATGCCCAAAAGTGGTTAGCACCCAACTAAATAAACCGCAACGAAGCAACTTCAAGAACCCTAAATTTTTTAGCTATCAATCTATCAAAAACAAGCCATAACAGAAATAGTTAGCTCAAATGATTTGCTAATTGTTTCTGTTATTTGGTTTGAGCTTATTTGAAACAACTATATTAGTAAACCTGCCACTAGCAACCCTGCCACGTCCCAACATCAAAAAACATCAACGCTTCTCAGCACGCCCCATCAAATAACATAATTCCAATATGGCAGTTTGCATGGCAGGAATTTCTTCTCGCCCAATTTTTAAATCAGCTTCCAATTGCAAAATTCGCCCCATCGCCTTAATCAACATCTTTCCTTGAACCTGCTGTAATTCCTGCTTGAGAAAATAGACCCGCTTCGGATTGCCCAAGTCCGCTGCTGTGGCGATGGCGCTGTCATCCCGTTCGCCCCCTTCTAATAAAACTTTTACCCAGGTCCACAGCCGAAACTGACTGGTTAAAGTAGCGACGATCCTTAACCCTGCCTCATTATTGTTAATCAACTCCATCAGTAAATCCAAAGCTTGGGCGCTGTTGCCTTTGACAATGGCGGAGGCGAGTTGCAGGGCATTATGGGCACTTTTAGGAATTAACGGCGCAATCACTGCCGCCTCAAGGGGCTGCTCATCGGTCCGTAGTAACTGCAATTTATGTAACTCGCTATAAAGGCGACGGGTATCGTTACCAATGGCATCCGCCAAAAGATTCACCGCACTATCAGTCAAGGGTAAGCCAATTTCCTTGGCAGCCTGGCGCACCAATTGAGCTAGGGCATCGGTTTTCCAAGGGGGAATAGTGCTAAACTCCACGAACTCAGCATTTTTCTGTAATAACTTGGTGGATTTGATTCTGCCATCAAACTTTTGGTCTGCTGTTAGTAACAAACAAGAATTTTCGGGTAAACACTCTAAAGTTCTTTCTACCTCCTTAAGCAAACCCTCGGAACAACGGGTCGCTAAAACCGTCTGAGATAGCCAAGTCAAGCGATTTCCCATCCCAAAAGGTGGCGTAACGGATTGGCTTAGTCCGTCGCTAACTTTTTCCTCAGTATTAGCCACTATCTTGGTGTAGTTAAAATCGCGCCAAGCCGGATCAACTAGTTTTTGCTCTAGTTTATTTACAGCTTGGGCTAACTGATATTCATCGTCGCCCCAGTAAACATAGGTTGGCATAGGTAATTGACATTAACCCCAATCTGTAATCACTTGCATTGGTTTACCCTGGTGCAGTCAGCGGTCAAACCAGAAGTTTAATCAGAAATTCAACCAAAAATTCAGCCAGAAATTCAGTAATTTCAGGGATGTGCAGCCGCTATGTACAGTTGTATACAGACATATAGCGCTTTGGGCTTTGTACTAACCTTGTATGTCACTTTATTGAACTCAAGGTATTAATCGCAAGCATCATAGTCGCCCAGTGACCATTTGGGAACATTTAGCGGCACTACTTCACGGTACTGGTTCGTGATACTGGCAATCCAGTAGATATTGGTCTTGCATCTTGATTGGCATTGTATGATATTTAGCAATTATGTGGTGTGATCCAAAACTTGTTTTAGGGGTGCAATGATTACCAAAAGCCGAATCAGCCGTGCGCGTAACTTTCTCTCTACGACGCAGCCGCGAGCAACGTGGTACACAAGTTGGGGGAAACGACTCTTTGATATTTGCTTTTCTTCCCTTGTTTTGCTCCTTTGCGCTCCGATTTATCTCCTGATCGCTGCGGCGATCGCCTTGACTTCCCCAGGTCCAATATTTTTTATTCAGGTTAGGGTTGGTAGGAATAACCGTTTATTTCGCTGTATCAAGTTCCGGACTATGGTGGTCGGTGCAGATCGCATTTTAGATGAAATACTGGAAAACTCAGAAACTAGTCGATTAGAGTTTGAAGAAACCTATAAGCTCAAGGATGATCCCCGTATTACTCCCATCGGTAAGTTTTTGCGGGCAACTAGCCTTGATGAGTTTCCCCAGTTTTGGAATGTACTAATGGGGCATATGAGTGTAGTGGGACCTCGTCCTCTGGTGCCTGCGGAACTGGTGCGCTATGGTTCCAGCATCCATAGAGTTTTGAGCATTCGCCCAGGTATTACGGGACTGTGGCAAGTGTCAGGACGAAACGACATTCCTTATCCAGTGCGGGTACAGATTGATGCTAATTATGTACGGCGCTTTAGTTTCTGGTTGGACATGAGTGTGGTGTTCAAAACCATTGCTGTGGTCTTGTTCCCGAAAAATAACGGTGCATATTAATGGTGCATATTAGGATATGTATTAACCTACAGGTACAATCGTTGCTTTAGTGAATCGGATCTTTGTTAGATGAGGGGTACTAGGGGGGACTCGATCTAACTGCCAATCTAACCGCCAATTTGTGACATGGTGCGACCATAGGTACTGGTTGTGCCATTACCGCGATCCCTAGCTTTGAAATTAATTTCGGTTTTTAGTTGCAGCAAATCTGCCACCATTTGGCGTAACTCCTTAGCTGTGGCTCCTTGGCGTAGGTGAGTTTTGAGATCGACTTGTCCGGTTTCATTGAGCAGACAGGGGCGCAACCAGCCATCAGCAGCCAGACGCATCCGATTACATCGATCACAAAAGCATTCCGACATTTGGCTAATAAAACCAAGGGTTCCTTTTGCATTGGGGATTTGAAATACATCAGCGGGACCGTTGCCTCGACAATGGGCTTCGGTTAAGCCGTAGCGGGCTTTGATCTGACTGCGTAATGTGGCAGAGTCTACCCAACCCCGCTGTTCAAATAGGGGTGTATTGCCAATGGGCATAAATTCGATAAACCGAATGTGCCAATTACGATCTAGGGTGAGAGCAGCCAGATCCAGGATTTCGTGATCATTTACGCCTGGAATCACGACTACGTTTAATTTCAGGGGATCAAAGCCCACCTGATGGGCAGCTAGAATCCCTTGCCAAACTTTTTGCCAATGGTTGCGCCCCGTAATTTGCCGAAATACCGCCGCATCAAGGGAGTCAAGGCTAATATTAATGCGATGGAGTCCGGCATCATAGAGACTTTGCGCCATGTCCCCTAGACGATAACCGTTGGTGGTCAGAGAAATATCTTGCACCTGGGGGATTTGGGTCATTTGCTGCACCAAAGACACTAAGTCCCGTCGTAACAGCGGTTCGCCCCCCGTTAGCCGAAATTTCGTAAATCCTAAAGGAACGAAAACCCCTGTGAGTAATTCAATTAGTTCCCCATTACTGAGATAGTCTTGAGATTGGATATAGTCAAAGTCTGTACCTTCCGGCATACAGTAACTACAACGGAAGTTACAGCGGTCAATCAAACTAATACGCAGGTAGTCGATGGGGGGATTCACAGGATTTGGTTGCGATTCACAATGACTGAAACATCTGCTGTGATCCTAGCCTAGTTGGTACGAATTATTGAAATTATTGGTTTATCAAAAAAATGGGTTTAAAACCCCGTGCTTCCAGCAAGGCTTTACTTAATCTGTACCACAATATACAGCATAAGATTTTACAAATCCATGTTAGTCCTCGTTGCAGTGCCACCCCAATATAACCCCAATATACAAGCCAGAATTGCTCACATTGCGGTAAGCAGGTTGTCAAAACACTGAGTGAGCGTACTCATCACTGTTTCCATTGCGGTACTGTATTAGACCGTGACCATAATGTGGCTCTGAATACCTTAGCTATTGGTCTAAATAGGGTAGGGCATACCCAAATTCACGCCTGTGGAGAGTTCGACCTGATGCCAAATAGATGTAA
>JBIKNH010000249.1:0-5483 GCA_044358815.1 Pseudanabaenaceae cyanobacterium
TTGTTTGGTATGTAATCAGCTTGATGACCAGTGGCATTCGTGTAACTGCTGAGGAAGAATTTGGCGGTTTGGACATCAACGAACATGGCATGGAAGCTTATACCGGTTTTCTGAGTGATCCCCTCAGCGAAGGTAGCAGTGGTAGTGTTTACAGATCGTCAGAAAGTTTAGCTTCGGAGAAAGAATAGTTAATAGGTTTCTGTTCGTTTAGAGCTTGAGCCGATATTATTTTTAACTCCATCAAGGGTGTGCTTGTACAAGATCAAGCGCACCCTTGTTTTTGGGAAGTTTTTTGGGGCAGTCTACCAGGAACTAGTTGAGGGTCTAATCACAGGCATCATCATCAATCCTTGAGCAAAAATCTTTGGTGTAATTCCAAGGCAAAATTGCTGACGATCTCCCCTAGAATGAAACATAGGGCAAAGCAAACTGGCAGCAAAACTGAGATGAGATTTTAAGATAGGTTTAATTTGGGCATAGTTTTCCTAGGTATTCAGTTAAGCACCTGTTGATTAACCCGTTAATTTCTCCTATCTGCCCCAGCTAATCACCCGATAAATTACGATAAATCATATTTAGTTTTTTGAGAGTATTGTCAGTCCCATGCAACCAAAACTGATTATTCACGGCGGCGCAGGTTCATCAGTGGATAGCAAAGGAGGACTAGAACCAGTGCGGTTGTCCCTCCATGCGGTCGTCAATGCAGTTTATCCCCTGCTACTGAATGGGGCGAGTGCCTTTGATGCTGTGGTAAAAGCCTGTGAGCTACTTGAAGATGATCCACGTTTTAATGCTGGGACGGGTTCCGTATTGCAGTCCGACGGGCAAATTCGGATGAGTGCTTCGATCATGGCAGGACAAGAGCAGCGGTTTAGCGGTGTGATCAATGTGGCGCGGGTTCAACATCCGATCAACCTGGCTCAGCACTTGCAGTCTAGTCCTGATCGGGTTTTGTCTGACTATGGTGCGGCGGAACTATGCCGTGAATTAAATGTACCGATTTATAATCCCCTGACCGATGAACGCCTAGAAGAGTGGGTCGAAGAGCGGCAACATAATTTCACTCGTAAAATGGCAGATGTGGCTAGGGGAACCATTGGCGCAGTGGCTTTAGACACCCAAGGGCGGATTGTTGCGGGGACTTCCACCGGGGGCAGAGGTTTTGAACGCATTGGTCGAGTCAGTGATTCCGCCACCCCAGCGGGTAACTATGCCACAGAAATCGCTGGTGTGAGTTGTACCGGAGTGGGGGAAGATATTCTCGATGAAGGCTTTGCGGTGCGGGTAGTGGTACGGGTCACCGATGGTATGGATCTAAAGTCCGCTGTGGCTAAATCAATCCAAGAAGCCCAACAACGTAATCGAGACTTTGGGGCGATCTGCCTTGATGCCACTGGGGCGATCGCTTGGGGTAAAACCTGTCCTGTATTGTTTGCGGCGTACCATGATGGTGTTACCGTTGGCGATACACTACAGATTTAACAGGGTTGCCTTTCCAGAACCAAGTACCATCGAGAAGTGAGCTAGGCAGTAATATTGGGATTGGCTAATCAGCAGCAGAGGAAAGTGATGAAAGAAGTAGTAGTAATTGGTGCTGGATTGGCTGGCCTAACCTGTGCGCAGCAGTTGCAGCAAGCAGGGATCAATGTCACTGTGGTGGAAAAATCCAATGGGTTAGGTGGACGGATGGCAACCCGACGGATTCAGGGAACATGGATTGATCACGGGGCACAGTATATTTCGCCTCGGGATGATGGTTTCGTCCGTTTTATGCGCAAGCTCGAAGAAAAGCAAATTGTGGAACCTTGGGGACGTAATATCTACATTGCCACTGCCCAAGGGCTGCGTCCCCTGCAATCCGATGAAATTTATCCCCGTTATATTTGTACTTCGGGTATGACTGGCATCGCTAAGTACATTGCCCAAGAGTTTCTGAGTCAGGGGGATCAACATAAACATCGGATTTGTAATAATACTCGCATTATTGGGGTGCAGTGTGATGATCAGCAGTGGCGACTAACCACCCAAAATAACGAAGAAATTACCGCTGATGCCATTGTGGCGACGATGCCTGCGCCACAGTTTTTGCCGTTGTTTGAGTCGGTGCTGGATAATGGCTCAAATTTTTTGCAGGCGGTGCGACTGGTTAAGTTTTTACCCAATATGACGATTATGGCGGGGTATGACTATAGCGGCGTGGCATTACCCAAGTGGCAAGGGGTCAAATATGAAGACGATAATATTTTGACTTGGGTATCCTGCAACACCAGTAAACACAGCAGTGTCCAAAAACAATTAGTTTTGGTTTTACAAAGTTCTGCTGACTTTGCTACTCAGTCTATGGAGGAGCCAGACCTAGAAATTGCCGGTAAACCGATGTTAATTCATGCGGGTAAAACCCTGGGTAAAGCTTTTGGTAGTCCTGAATGGTGGCAAGTGCATCGGTGGCGGTTTGCCTTTGCGGATGAGCCTTTAGGAATTTCTTGTTTGTCTACAGCATCGCCATTACCGCTGGTGTGTGCTGGTGACTGGTGTGCGGGGCGAACCATTGAGGCGGCTTATACTTCGGGTATGGCGGCGGCAGAGTCATTGGCAGAAATGCTTTAGGTTTTGTTTGCTAATCACTAAGTCTATTTACGAAAGGTAATTTAGATAATGCATCTTCAGTAGGTTCTGTGATGAGATGTAAGGTGTTTCAAATCTGTTTGCTAAATTGATATAGTTAAGTTGCGAGTATTACCATCATGCAAGCACCTGTAATTGATGCCCAAATAGAAGAAGAACTTGAGCCACAAATCCATCTCTGGTCCATCGCTGATTATCACCAAATGATTGAAGCAAGAATTTTGGATGAAGATGATCGCGTAGAACTGTTGGAAGGAAAAATTGTTTCTAAAAAGCGAAAAAGTCCAATTCGAGCATCGAGCATACAGCGCAGTAGTAATTTTCTACTTGACTTGCTAAGCGATCGCGCTGAAATTCGCGTCCAGTTACCTGTGATTCTAGGGAATGATTCTGAACCAGAGCCAGATATTGCCGTTGTGAGGTTTGATGCTGATGAATATTCCTTTAGACATCCTGAAGCATCGGATATTTATCTATTAATCGAAGTTGCTGATTCAACTATTGCTAAAGATCGCAATCAAAAAGCGCGTATTTATGCCAAAAATCGGGTTTTAGAATATTGGATTCTGGATTTACAAAAGCGAAAAGTTTATGTTTTTCGTCAGCCAGAAGAAGGCAGTTATCGCGAAAAGCTGATTCTGAATAGCAATGATAGTCTTGCGATACAAGCTTTTCCTGATGCGGCGATCGCTTTAAATGCTATGTTTCCTATTGCAAAGACGTAACTGAAATATGTCTATGGCTTTATCAAGGGTGTGTGTAACCTTAAGAATTATGCTTTATGTAAGGCTAACGTTATGATGCCATTGTTATCTGTTGTCATTATCCTAGTTTCCGTAGTTTCCCTAGGATGTGTTAGCTATAGCGTAACGCATTAAAGCCTGACTCCACGGTGCGTTACGGCGATGCCTAACGCACCCTACAAGAACTTACAACATAAGAATGGCTAAAGATATATTACTACCTAACGGATAAGTTAAGTTAATCCAGATTGCCTATCAATCAAATGTCAAAACCTCTGATATTATCCGCTCTAATGATATGTTACACACTAATTGCTTAATTATTATTTATCTTTGCGATCATCAATAATTATCAGCGAAATAAACGTAGCCTATATTACCATCAGCATAACCTACAAATTCTGAACACTAAATAAAGTCCGTTACATTCCCCTAATACACCCTATAAAATCTAGCTACATTTACGATTAACCCATCATAAGCCCATGATTGCAGCATCTAATCCATCCACCAATCTGTTTACACCGATTCAAATAGGCGAGCTATCCTTGGCAAATCGTATCGTCATGGCTCCTTTAACCCGTTGCCGTGCCGGAGCCGGAGCGCGTAAGATCCCCTCGGCTTTGAATGCCACTTATTATGCACAGCGGGCTAGCGCAGGACTGATTATTACCGAAGCCACTCAAGTTTCGCCCCTGAGTACCGCTTATCCCAATACCCCTGGGATTTTTACCCCTGAGCAGGTGGCAGGGTGGCAACTGGTGACAGAGGCAGTACACCAAAAGGGCGGCAAAATTTTCTTGCAACTGTGGCACGGCGGGCGGGTAGCTCATCCCCTCTGGCATCCCGAAGGTTTAGACCCAGTGGCTCCCAGTGCCATCGCCGCAGCGGGACAAACCCAAACTCCCCAAGGCTTACAACCTTTTGCGACACCAAGGGCATTGACGATCACCGAAATTGCGGAAATTGTCGAGCAGTTCCGCGTCGGCGCAGAGAATGCTTTAGCCGCAGGGTTTGATGGCGTGGAATTACATGGGGCGTTTGGCTATTTAATCGATCAGTTTTTGCAGGATCACAGTAATCGTCGCACCGATGAATATGGTGGTTCTGTGGCAAATCGGGCGCGGTTCCTGTTGGAAGTGGTGGCAGCAGTAACCGGAGTTTGGGGTAAGGATCGAGTGGGGATCAAACTTTCTCCCAGTAATACTTTCAATGACATGAAAGATAGTCAGCCTATCGAAACTTTTAGTTATGTAATTAAAGCACTGAATCAGTTTGATCTTGCCTATGTGCATTTGATGGAGACAACTCCAGCGGATTTGCGTCATGGTGGCACGACTATTCCGACCAAAATTTTCCGTCCTCTTTATCAGGGGCGGCTCATGGCTAATGCCGGATATACCAAAGCAACGGCAGACCAAGCCTTAGCCGCTGGGGATGCAGACTTAGTTTCCTTTGGTAGTTTATTCATTGCGAATCCTGACTTACCGGAGCGGTTCCATAAGGATGCGCCTCTTAATACCCCAGATCCCCAGACTTTCTATGCTTATCCCTGTGACGACTCTACCCAAGACTGTAATTTTGCTAAGGGCTACATAGATTATCCATTTCTAGCGGATTGATTTCTGAAATTTCTGAAATTATTGATTAGCCCTTGGAATCCTACTCTAGGGTGTATTTTGGGGCGCATATTGAAGTGTATTTTCAAAGGTATTTTGGAACAATCTAGCCCTGATTTGGTCACAGCAGTTACACACCCAATTACACACCAGTTAAATACTAATCAAATACTAATTACGCACTCTGAGCCGTGTTTTCAGTCCTCCTCTCCCACAAAATACAACAGAGGGCTGATAATTGGGCGAAAACCGTTATTATATTGCTTGTGGCTGTCGAAGGAGCAATAGGGAGTAATTAACCAGTGACCCACTCATTACCGCAAGCGCCCCAGCCGTCGCCTCCTCCCCCACCAAATACATTTTCTTGGGCAAAGGTTCTAGCCAAATGTGCCACTGGTTTAGGTTTAGCCCTAACCGCTACGGGTTTAGGTGGGTTTTGGTATGGACGCTATTTTCTCAATGAGCAGTTGTCCCCTTGGTTACAGGGGGAATTGTC
>JBIKNH010000250.1:0-5457 GCA_044358815.1 Pseudanabaenaceae cyanobacterium
TGGCTGAGGAGTTTGTGGAGGCAGATTGAAAAAGCTATCCCTTGAAAAGCCAACCGCAGGCTGATTGTTAGAATCTGAATTTGATGATTGAGAGTAATCGTTGTTATTAGGATTCATAGTTTTGAGTTGGTTGTGTTGGAATTTATTTGATATTTATTGCTTACTATGTATGTGAAGTCTCAAGGTCTAGCGAACAGACCTACAAATTTTCGCCAAATAGAAGCAATGGAACCGAAGAATTTATCCCAAATATTTTGATTTTTAATGACGACCGGCTGTTTAGTTTCACTAGAATGACCAAACTTATCCCAGACATCTCGAACTGGTTGGCTTCGGCTAAATTGAGTTGAATTGTTTGGCTTGTTTGTATCAAATTTATCCCATATATTTGTACTATTAAATGAATTGGAATTATTAACTTTACTGTTAATAGAGTTGTTAACGTTACTGTTAATATTGGGGATGCTAGATCTATTTACATCACTTACATAATTTGAATCTGCAACAGCATTTGAATTCGCAAATTCTGTAATCGGAGGATTTGCCACATTAACATCTGAAACACTTGCACCACTAGCATACCAAGCCACTATATCTTCTAGAGGCTGCAAATGTTCAATGTCCGATACTTGACAAAATTTCTCTAGTGCTACTATTAAATACCCAATTTCTGGAGAAAGTTTTTTCAGCTCAGTAAAGATAGGAGATCGAGAAGGATTTAATAAATCTGTTTCCGAAAAAAATAGCCGCTCCTCTTTACCTACACTTTTCCAGTAATCTGGTCGAACAGAGATTGCAATTAGTGATAAGTAGATCACTAGTTCCGAAAAATAGTCAGCCTTTGGACTGAGTTTCTTCTTTTTATTTCTATGGGGATGCTGATAACCTGGTAATCCCTTAATGTTGTCGTTTTCATGCATTAACTGAGGAACATACAAGCTATCATAATCGATTAGGCAAATATGACCATTTTTACGAATCATAATGTTGCCATGCTGTAAATCACCGTGAGAAATATTATTTTGATGTAAAGCCTTAACCATTTCTAGGAACTGTTCAGCTAGATTACGAATATGAACAGGATTGCTGATGTTATCAGTAATAAACTGCTTGAAACTAATTCCATCTACCCATTCCATTCTAATAGTTGGGAATCTCTGACCACCAACTAAAATGCCGTTCTCTTTATATGAAAAGTCAACAAAGTAAGGCAGCGCAACCTCATTGAGATAGGCATCAATCTCTTTATAACGGATTTTCAGATCGCCTAGATCTTCTACCCAACACTTCAGGGCATATCTTTTATCATTGGTTTGAATCTCATAAACAATAGCTTTACCACCGTTATAGGAACGCAGAAGATGAGGGTTTTTAGCTTGTGTAACAGGATTCCCAAGCTTCAAAATATCATCGAACACGAACTTGTCTAGATTTCTAATAGCAGTGTCGTATTCATTTCGCAATGGATATTTCATCTGATCACCTTTTTAGTTAAGGTTTAGATTGGGGGATAACTATATACGACGTAATCTTCTTAATAAAATCATTCTTAATAAAATCAGTTGATTTAGTTTCATCTGTTTTGTCTAATGACCTAGTGGTATAAAAAAACAAAAAAATAGTTAGAATCAAGAGGGAACCTAAAATAAAGCGCTGGCGTTTTAATGCTTTGTTTTCACTGGTCAGTTTCTTGATAGTTAATCGATCACTTTCCAAATCAATTTTGGATATATTCTCACGCTCTCCATTTGGTTTAGACAGAGATTGCGAATCTTTTATATCTTTGTATTTCTGAAAATTAGGCACAAAAGGAGGGAAGCTATCATCATTTAAACCACCATGATTCGGCACTTTTAAAATTACTAAAGTAACGTCATCATTCTTCATTTTTAAATCCATAGCCCCCCTAGCCTCTGCTACGAAGTCCTCAAATTCTGCTTGGGAAGAAATACTTAGTAATATTCTAAAAATATCTTTCCCTTGTTCAAAAGATTTAAAAATGTATTCCGACAGAGCATCGGTTGCCAGAATGAAATGCAAATCTCCAGCAAAATCCAAAGGCATATCAAAAAAATCCGGAGTAAATGCATTATCTTTAGCGTAACTCGCAAAATATTGCGGTCTATCGCTAAATTCTCTAGAATTTTGTATGGGATAGCTTGTAGCAAAATGAGTGTTTTTCAGGATAAACAGACAGCTATCACCGACAATAGAAATCGCTATTCGATTGTCAATCAACTGCAAACCAATGAAAGTGGAAGTTGCTGATTCACGAAAATTAAGGCGATTTTGATTGGTTATCCAAATTGGTTTGTTCTCAAGCTTAGCTTTTTGAACTCTGTCTCTGACCTCTATCAGCCACTGATTCTGAATGGGAACTAGCCACTGTTGCCATGTTTGTTGACCAATATTAGGGTTCTGACAAAAGTTATTGACCAGCATCTCCGCCCAAATACTTGGGTAGAACGATTGACTTGCGCCGTCAGCTACTGCAAAGGAAGTTCTGTTCACAGCAAAGAAATCTTGGCAGTCAGAGATGTTTTCGCTTTCTTTATGGGTTCTACCACTAAAGATTGGGATGATTTGGGCTTTCTTGACATTCATAGTGTCCACAAAATTTGGGGGCTAAAACAGTTAGCGCAATGCACCTAAAGAACCGAAGTTCAAAATCCTAATCAGGGTTTCTGCATCTGCATTAAATACAAATCCTCTAGAGCTAGGTTGAACATTAAAGCCAACATCCCTAGCCCGATCTGCCAGGGTGTTAGGGAGTATTGTGGAAATGTCAAATAGAAAATTAGCAAATCTATTACCCCCAAGGGCGTGATTGTTGCTGGGCAATTCTACTTTGCCTGCCGATGCTGTGGAAATATGAGCATTCATGACAATCACATTGCCATCAGTGGTAGCGAGTTGGGCAAGTCTTCGCGCCTGACTTGCTGCTTTATTAAAGTCATTTGGTTCTCCATCTGTGACGTTAATCACAATTGGCGGGAAGCTATTTGGATAGCTGGCTATAAATCGCTCTACTCCTGTATAAGCTTGTTGAAATGCTTCTGCCATGGGTGTACCACCGTTAGCAATTGGTTTGACAAAGATTCGCACCACTTCATCAACTTCAACTAGACCGCCAGCCCCATCAGATACTTTCTTTTTGATAAAGCTCGTTTGGGTATTCGTTGCCAATGCTGATACTTTTTCTAGAAAGTACACATCCACTGTGTTGCCATAGCCAATAGCAGCCACATAGCACCGATCCTTGATCTCATCGCCAACTGTACAAGCAGTAATGATTTCTGCAATCACGCGATTGACTGCCAGTGCCGCAAAACTTGCCTTGGTGGTATTGGTATAAGGATCGGACATAGAACCAGACTGATCGATCATAATCACAATTAGTCCAGGTTTGGAACTACTCAGAAGTTCTGAATACATAAGCTGTTAGTAATTTAAATCTTTTACTGTTGATGGATGATGATGGAATGAAAAAGAAGTTGCAATTCAACTTTTCTCTGTTTTTAATAGTTCCAAGGTCTGGAATGATAAACTTATTTTGTTTGTCATACTCTATCCACACCCTTTCCCGTCTGTATTAGTTGCCCAAACCGAATCATTTGAGTTTGGAAGATATAAGACTACATTCCCATCATCTTGGATGACCAAACGCCCTGCACCGCTATTACGTGTATTAGAAGCCCATACAGGCTGCCCATCATATCCATACATGACTAAATTACCATCTGCTTGCATAGCTAGATGTGCTACTTCTTTATTCTCAGTTGCGGAACCCCAAAGAGGTCTAGATTTATTATAAACAACTAGATTTCCGTCATTCTGTAATGTCAATTTGTAGCATTTATTCGGTGATTCACGACTCTCCCCTGGTCTCATTGATCGACCAGACTCAAGTACCAAGTTAAATGGAACATTCTGAATCACGCCATCACTTTTACTTGCAGTACTTTGACCAGATACGTTTCTTTGGTTATTTCCATTTTCCTGTCTAAGTTCAGCCCCCTTAGCTGACTTAGAGAGGTCATTCATGGCATCATTAAAGCAAGTAGCAAACTGACCTCTTGATAAATTATTACTCTTATACATAGATTTACAGGTATTTGTAAATTCACCGATGACATTTAAATAATCTTGCCTTTCTCTCGGAGTAAAGCTCAGCTTGGGAAACATTCTTTGCAGTGATTGATAGCCTCGATCTGCATACTCACTGATTTCACTCTGACTGATTGATGTTTGCCCTCGAAATGTACCATCAGGGTATGTCATAGAAATACCGTAGGTCTCTTTCAGAGACTGTACTGCTGGGAAGTAAGCATCTGTTGGACTCAAATCAGTCTTTGGTTCTTCTGGAGGAGTTACATTTCTGCTGTTTCCTGATTCCTTTGGCTCTGGATTTGAATTATCTGGTGATTTTTCTGATCCTTTTGGCTCTTGATTTGTTGATGTTTTCGGTGGAGTTGTTGGGATTGACTCAGACCCTCCTCTTCTCCTACCATCTTCTCTCGGAACGTCACTAATGCCTCCAGATAGATCACTTCGAGAAGATTTATTGAATAGAGAAGTCGCAAGTAGCCCAATTGCACTCAAACTAATCACCACCGCAGCAATTAATAGAATCTTATTAGAGCCTCCTGCGGATCGCCCTAGAGGTGTTGGTGCAGTTGGCGGGAGTGGTCGCATACCAGGTACTACATAGGTAGGAGTCTGGGAAGGTGGTGGCGCGGAAGCCTGTGGTGGCGTTGTTGATACATAGTTTTGTGGAGGATAGTTTTGCGCCGGATAACTTTGTGGAGGATCCTGAGTTGGAGCTACATCTGGTTGAGGATTTTGTAGAGGAGCTGCATTGAAGAAACTATCCCTTGAAAAACCTGCACCTTGCTGGGGATTCTGTTGGTAATTTACGGGAGGTTGATGCTGTGCTGGAGCCGCATCTGGTTGAGGATTTTGCGGAGGAGCTGCATTGAAGAAACTATCCTTTGAAAAACCTGCACCTTGCTGGGGATTCTGTTGGTAATTTGCCGGAGATTGAGAGCGCGGCATAGCCACATCTGGTTGAGAATTTTGCGGAGGAGCTGTATTAAAGAAACTATCCTTTGAAAAACTACCCACAGGCTGCGGACTCCGTTGATAATTCACAGGTGGCTGAGACTGTACTGGAGCTACGTTAGGCTGAGAACTTGCTGGAGCCGCATTGAAGAAACTATCCCTTGAAAAAACATCCACAGCCTGAGGCGCAGGAGAAGACGACATTGCCTGCAAATCTTGAATTACGGTCGATGCTTCCTGATATCTATTCTTGGCACTATGTGACACCATCTTGTTTAAAATTGATGTTAGCGCGGGACTATAGTAGAATCAAATAAGAACTAGAGGATGAGATTAGCATATTGTGCAATGAGAGAATCCAAAGATGTATGTTGATGAGCATAAGCTCTTCTCTTT
>JBIKNH010000251.1:0-5440 GCA_044358815.1 Pseudanabaenaceae cyanobacterium
GACAACAGGTGATGATGTCTTGGTATAGACAGCAGTTAAAACAGGAGATTCCCCCATTGATCGCCAAATGGGAAAAGAATATAGGCGTTACCGTCAATGAATGGGGGGTAAAATTGATGAAAACCAAATGGGGTACTTGCAATATAGAAGCCAAACGCATCTGGCTAAATCTTGAACTGGCGAAAAAGGATAAGCAATGTTTAGAGTATGTAGTGGTGCATGAAATGGTGCATTTGTTAGAGCGCAATCATGGAGAGCGATTTGTGGCTTTGATGAATAAATTTTTACCCAATTGGAAATTATATAAGGATGAGTTGAATCGTTCTCCCTTGGGAAGTTATTGAGTGAGATTGCTGTTGATATTTTTAGATGAATAGGCGCGATCGCACAACACATGATATTTTTAACTTAACCATGAGAATAAATTTGGTAATACAATATGGATTTTTTAAAAAGATTTGCTGAGAATTTAGATTCAAAATCTTATTCAAACTCTACTGGCAAAAACTTTGAAAGACAAAGGATATCTCCACAAGATGTAGAAACATTTATAAAACATATAAAGCTAGTTATTCCTTTTTTTTGTGAACATCCACACAGTATTCTTGAAAAGATAGAGAAGTTAAGGGAAGACGGGCTAGAGTCTATTGTTAAGTATCTTCATCAAGCCACTAAAAATAATACTCAAGTATGGAATGGAACAATTGGCGAAGCAATAGCAACTGCTTACATACTAAGTTCTACAGACTATAAAATTCCTGTCTTCAAACTTCGTTTTGCACCTAATAGAAAAATGGCAATGCACGGAGATGATATACTCGGATTCAAAGTTGATACAGATGGAAACCCACAAGAACTATTAGTTGTAGAAGTTAAAAATTATGGTGCTAATCCTAAGCAAGCTGTTGAAAAAGCTAGTGATGGTTTGCTCAAAGTTCAACAAAGTTCGATAACTCTTTTAGATTTTATTATTATTACTCTTAAAGAAAAAAATAGAATTAATGAAGCAAAACTGGTTAAAAGATTTAGTGAACCTTATAATTATTCATATCACACTGAATATTTAGCCTTTATCATAACACAAGAAAGTAAATGGAAAGATAAATATTTTGATACTGTTGTTGATGAGATAAAACCACCTCTAACTATCAACGCCTTTTTAATCCCAAACTGGATAGAGTATCAAAAACAATTAGTATTACCAGAGGAAAACAAAATACCAACCAAAATAACACTTCCTGAAGTTGAAATTAATGACTTGGAAGATTTACGAAAACTACTGGATAACGGCACTTTTAAAAATGAGCATAATCAGTTAGCTTCTGAAGCATTAACCATTGATTTAAAAAACCAGCAAAGAAAATCTACCGCTTACACATACAATCCTATCAAATTAGAAAAATCAGCTAACTTTCTAGTATCAACAGGATATAATCTCTTAGATGATTCTTCTGAAGAAGCAGAGAAGGTACTCAAGGAAGCGGCTGTTATTTATGAAAGATTAGCAATTGTGAGACTTGAGGATGGCCAAAAATTTGCTGCTGTTGATAATGTTATTACGAGTGCTTTACTTTACAGTTTAGCTGGTTATAACGCTAATGCTAAAGTTCTCGTATCAAAAATTTTATGTCATCAAGATATTCAAGATAGCCTATCTTCCGACACTCCAAGAATTTTACTTGCCTATCTTTTAAACGGGGAAATTATTAAAATACAAAATAGGTTAGCTGAATTCTTCTATCAGTTTCCTCAAAATAAATTAGAAGAAGTAGAAGAGTTTCCAAAGGAAGAGGAAGAATGGATGTACTGGGTATCTGAAAAAATTAGTAGTATTGGAGATTATTTAACTGCTAAAATATTTGCATATTTTATTCATTATCTGCGTACAGGAAACGAGTTATATAAAAGTGAAATTATTAAGCTGACGATAGCTGCTGGCAAGCAATATGCAACTATTGGTAATTATCGTTCCTATGTTCTTCTTAGCTCTATTCGTAGATATTTGGAAAATTTAATCGAAAATTCAACGCAAAATTTGGTTAGAAGTAATCTTGTTGACATTCAAGAGGAATGGAAACTTTACTTACGATTTTTATCGACACTTGGTAAATTTCCGATGATGTCAATGTGGAAATCACAACAAAAGGCTTTACAAGAAGGATTGTTAGAAGATAAATCTCTTATTATTGCGATGCCTACCAGTGCAGGAAAAACCAAAACGGTTGAAATAGCAATCTATAAAGCATTGAAAAATAATCCAGATAAAATATGTGCTTATGTTGTTCCTACTAGAGCTTTAGCTTATGAGGTTGAAAGTAGCTTATCTGTAAGCTTATCCCGTGTTAATGTAAACGTTTCTATTCTTTATGGTGGGTATGATTTTAGTCAACTTGAGGAAGATGTTCTTCAAGACAATCAAGTTTTTGTTTTAACCCCTGAAAAGCTAGATTTACTAACTCGTAGTAATGATAAATTTAAAAATAAACTGGCTCTCCTTATTATTGATGAAGTGCATGATTCAGCCGCAGCAAATCCTAGAAGTATGAGGCAGGAATTAACCTACTCAAGATTACTGGCAATTGCGGAAAGAAATAAAATTAGAGTAATTGGAATTTCAGCAGTTGTCAATAATGCTGAAGATTTTGCTAAATGGCTTTGTAATGATGAAAATAATGTTATAGAGATAGATTGGCGACCTACAAAACAAAGATTAGGATATCTTAAATGGGGATTAGGTAGAGATCCACGATCTACAGTACAGTATTTATCTCAAACTGATGACTATCCAACCGATAATTTTTTCATACCATTACCTTTTTTTCAATCTCAATGTAAGAAGAAAAGTCCAAAAGGTGGGTCTTACATAGATAGCAATTTTGTTGCAGCAAGACTTTCTATTTATTATTCAAAAACTGGTTCTACCTTAGTTTTTACCACTACAAAACCTCTTGTTGAATCTATTGCTAAATGTCTTATTCAAATCCGCGAAAATGATGAACACTTGGTTATTTCACTACAAATGCAAAATATTGCAAATGAACTAGCTGAAATCTTAGGTAATAATCATTTGCTTGTAAAGTCGATTAATCATGGATTTTGCTATCATCATGCTGAACTTCCTAGCACAGTTCGGCGAAAAGTAGAAAATGCAGTACGAGCCAATATTATTCCACTAATCATTTCTACAACTACATTATCACAAGGCGTTAATCTACCCATTAAAAATGTAATTGTTCATTCATTATCAATGCACGGAATAATTAGCATGACTCAGTATAAAAACGCAGTCGGACGTGCTGGAAGAGCAGGTGCTGAAACAGAAGGACATATTATTTTCTGTGATGAAAAGGATTTGAAACGAGTTCAGCAAGAAGAAACGACTGAAAAATCAGAAAGTTTTCTCATGTCGGGGATAAAGAATTTAGTAAAATTAAGATTACTATCGGTTGAATCAACCGAAGATTTTCTATCTTTGTGGGCAATATCTTCAACAAGTCAATTTAGAAAAAATGGTTCTAACTATGAAAACTGGAAAAAACGAATGCAAACAGAAGCAAGGAAAAGTCAATCAGAAATTTTATCTTATTTGGATTCCCAGATTTTGGCATGGATTCTAGAAACCTGTATTGATGAAGTTGATGAAGATAAAATTGAAGTTATCTTTAAAAGATTATTATGCAATGTTCAATCTTTAGAACTACAAAGTATTTTAGCTGAATTTAAAGAAGCTTTAAAAGTGAGAGCTATTTTACTTAAAGAACGTTTACCAGATATCCAAAAACGTCAATTATTTAATATTACTGGATTAGGCGTAGATAGTAATCAATTAATAACAGAGTATGCTCACAAACTTGTTAAAGAAATCGAGAATTTTAATAACTTAAGTGACTTACCCCAAGAATTTTGGCAAGAAACTTATAATATATTTAAGGAAATTACAGAACTCAAACAAGATTTACATTTGGATAATGGCATTGATCCTTTAATCGGTTGGCTTGATGGAAAAGATTATAAAGAACTAGCAGATTTATACTTTGATGGAAACAGCGAAATTGTTGTTAGAAAGTTAGAAAAAGTTATTTATGCTTTTGCTTGGGGTTTTAACTCACTCATTAGTCATATCAATTTTTACTTAAATTTAAATGGTAAGAAAATTCCTAATATTTTCAAAAGTCTTACGTCATTTATAACTCATGGAGTATCAAATACCGCAGCAGTATACGCAATTAGTTTAGGTGTTTATGATCGTCAGATAGCTATTGCCTTAAGTACAACATATCAATTAGCTTTTCCTCAAATAGAATATACACACTTTAAGAGATGGTTATTTACTTTGAGTTTTGAGCAATGGAAAGATATTGCTCATGTAGAAGATGAAAATATTAGCAAGATTGAAGAACATTTCAAAAATGTCCAGACAAAACAACAAAAATTGGAGAAAAATACAAATATATTTGATTGCTCATTAATCAAAATTAATGATTTTATTATAACCAATGAAAATGTTGAAAAAGACGATTTAATTATAGTTAGTTTTGACGAAAATTTATATCTGACAACTTATGAATATAAACTTTATTACCAACTTGCCGGAGAGAAGATTGAAAGATTGAAACAATTTGATAGACAAGTATATGATTTTATTATTAATGATATTGATCCACAAAGAGAGACAGTCTCAATTTTAGTTTATTAAAAATGATATCTTATGTGCGTTCTTTTTCTTATTTTGATGCTTTCTAAAGCGATAAAAAATATTCAAATTATTACCTAGTAAGATTTTTGTCGCTTTTTCATACTTCTAAAAGGCGCATGACATTTATTACATTCTCCATGTTCCCACAAAGCTGGAATAGGAAAACGCTCTTTGCAAAAGGGACACTCTGAAAGCAAACGCAGCTTGTGGCGATCGCACCCCACTGTGGATCGAAACTGCCACTCCAATCTATGATATGGCTGTTCTGCATAACACGCAGCACATAACCGTATTGGCTCTAATTTCATTTTCTCACCCTTGGGTGGGAGCATTTGAACAATTTGATTTGCATCTAAGCCAATAAGTTTACTAATTGCCTCCAATTCCTTTTGACTGGGAAATGGATTAAACCGAAATTTCTCCCACCTTGCCAAAACTGGTCCAATACCTGCGGCTTTACTTAAACTCCCAGGAGAAGATACGCTGATTGCTTCATTTCGCCTAAATCTACCAAAGTAGTGGCTGATACTCTCCCCTTCGTAGGGTTCAATATACCAAGGTGGATGTTGTACTGTTTCTTGCTCCATAAATTATATTTCAAGTGACTTAAATCCAATAAACCTCCTTAGCCTTTTCGGTTCTTCAGTACATAGTATGCTAAACTAATATTTAAATCTCCAAGTAAGCAAGCATCTTAATCGGAAATTATCAAAATTTCTAAATCCATAAGCAGAACGTTTAATC
>JBIKNH010000252.1:0-5407 GCA_044358815.1 Pseudanabaenaceae cyanobacterium
CGTACCCCGATGAATGCTGTGGTCGGTATGACTGAACTATTACTAACTACTTCCTTAACTACAGAACAGAGAGATTTAGCCCAGACTGTCAGCGAAAGTAGTGATTTACTACTAACCGTATTGAATGATATTTTAGATTTTTCTCGAGTGGAAGCAGGTAATTTTACGATTGAACAGAAACTGTTTAATCCGCGCCAGTGCATGGAACGAATTCTCTCTCTGTTTAGTGCCCGATCTAAAGCGAACGACTGCCATATTTCTTTGTATATCGATCAGTGTTTGCCCGTAGGGGTTTATGGCGATGAGGTAAGACTGCAACAGATTTTGATGAACTTGTTAAGTAATGCGATTAAATTTGCTCGAGAAGGACAGATTTATTTTGCAGCGGAATGCATTGGTGATGTATCGGAGAATTTGACTCAGGAACTTAATGCCCATCCTAGCGAGCCAACGGTACAGCAAATGCCACAACAGATGATTCTATTTACAGTGCAGGATAACGGACTTGGCATTAAACCGGAACATATATGCAATTTATTTAAACCTTTTCAGCAGTTGGATATGACAATTACCCGTAATTATGGCGGTACTGGTTTGGGGTTGGCAATTTGTGCCCGACTCAGTGAGTTATTTAATGGCTACTTGTGGGTAGAAAGTCATGGGCAAATCGCTGGTAAAGTATATCCACAGTGGCAAAGTCAATCCTGTATGCGTAAGGGAACTTCATTTTATTTGGTCTTACCGATGAACGTGCGTAATGGTGATACAGACTTTGAATCAGACCAGTATTATGATGGAGCAGACCACACTATGCCCGAAATTCTTCCTTTCTCACAGAATCTAGTTATAGGTCATGACTCTATCAATCATGATTCTGGGGCGCTATTATCTGATGCAGGTTTCAGCCTGAACCACTACAGCGGCAATCACAATCATCACAACAATCATCTAAATAATCATCCAAGTAATTGTCCCAATAATTATCAGGGTAGTGATCAAGATGATCATCCAAGTAATTACAATAACGCTAACGTTGCCGAGTCCTCAAGGTTGAATCAAACACCATATCCTCCAGAAAAATGTCCTCCAGAAAGATTTGGGGAAAATTATCCAGCGAAGATCTTAATTGTGGAAGATAATCAAACCAACCAGCGTTTGATTTGTTTGCTTCTCAATAAACTAGGCTATGAAATTGATGGTCGTGATATTGCCAATAATGGAGCTGAAGCCTTAGAAGCAATCCAAAAATGTAGCTATGACATTGTGTTAATGGATGTACAAATGCCTGTAATGGATGGAGTGACCGCAACTAAAGCAATCCATACGATGAATTTAGGTCATACCCGTCCCTATATCGTAGCGATGACTGCCAATGCCATTGCTGGAGATCGGGAAAAATATTTGGATGCTGGTATGGATGGTTATCTAGCCAAGCCATTACGGAAGCAAGAGATTATGGACATTCTCGTAAATTGGTATCAAATGCATCAATTACAGAACTTATCTGACTCATCCGATGATATTTCCAACCAGACGGGAGCGAGTCAAGATATAGCTGAAACCGTTTCCTATATTACACCTGAGCATCTGAGGTTACCTGATGAATTTGAGATTGGAGTTTTGCAAGGTTTACTGGACTTAATTGGTGCAGATAACTATTTAGGTCTGGTAGAAATCATTGATTTATATCTAGTGGATGCGGTGCGAGAAGTGGAACGTGCCAAACTCGGTTGGGAAACAAATAACAAAGATGAAGTAATCCAAGGGATTCATACATTGCGTTCCATTAGTGCTGGAGTTGGTGATATGAAACTGGCAAAACATTGTCATTATCTGCAAAAGATGATGGTTCAGGAATTACCTCCCACCAGTGATTTGGAGATTCTTCTCAAATATAACCGCACTACAACTGTATATTTACAACAACTAAGACACCAGTTACTCTTGTCTGGTAACTGTGATGTCATCATGGTTTAGAGAGGAATGGTTTAGAAAGTCATGATTTAAGAAATTATAGGTAAGCAGCCATAGATAAAAGGTTCTGATTGGTGACTCTGACTCTCGCCAATGTTGTGCAGTTGAGGCTAGAATCAAAACAATCATTGAATCAATCATTGAATCAATCATTCAACACACCGCTCTACCACAGCAGCAATCACCCTGTTTTGCGTATATGTTGCGTAATTTTGCGCTCTTAATTGCTACCATTGCCACCGTTTTCGCCACCATTGTCATGGTTTGGTCTGATGCTAGTGCGTTGATGCCTTGGGTTTTACCTAGTTTGGGCATTGCCACCTTGATTGTGGTGCCAGTTCTCGTGCCGCCCCTCGTCAAAGGGTGGTTACAGTCACCTCTGGGCAAACACGGACATATTACCGTCGCTGGTTTAATTAGTTTTAGTATAATCCTGCTTTATGCCCACCACAGCGGTTTTGATGCTGTCTTTAGCCAATGGTTTAACAGTTTAAAGTGGGATGCTTTAGGGGCAGTGGGACAGATTTTAATTGCAATTTTAGCGGTGTGGGTGGCTTGGCGGCAAAACGAAATTTCAGAAACCCTCACCAAACAACAAAATGCCATCACCCAACAACAAACCATTGACACTTATTTTCAGGGAGTATCGGATTTAGTTTTAGATCCCCAAGGATTATTAGAAGATTGGCCCCTAGAACGTGCCATCGCCCAAGCCCGTACCTCGGCAATTTTAGGTGGGGCAGATCCGGAAGGTCGCTCGAAAATCATTCGTTTTTTGTCCAGCGCTAATTTACTAACCCCTCTAAAGCGGGATGGTTTATTAGGTCGCGCCATCTTGGACGGTACGGGGGGCTACGTGGTGGACTTAGCCCAAGGGGTGCGGGTGGTCAATCTCGGTATGATGTTAGCGGGCAAAGATATTAGTCATACGGACTTGCGGGGCGTAGATCTCAGTGGCGCAAATCTCTTACGCGCTAATTTACAAGGCTGTGACTTCACTGGGGCAAACCTTGCCGGAACAATCCTTGCCCAAGCCAACCTTAGAGAGACAGATCTAAGCAAGGTGCGTTTATTTTATGGCAGTCTCGAAACCACTTCACCGCGAGATCGAAACCATCCCCCCAACTTTGAAACTGGGGCTTATACTGGGGCAGTGATAGAAGAAGCGGACTTCACAAATGCTAAAGACTTATCCGAAGAAAATCGCCGATATATTGCCGCATGGGGTGGCAAGAAAACCCGCCGCACTCTCACCGGAGGCGCTAATGATGTGGCGAACCGTTTGGGGCGTTAGGTTTGGGCAGATACTGCACGGTGGGATCTTGGGTTTTGGCAGTATCTATTTATGGTTAATTCTGGGGTTGATCCTATGGCAGCCTAAACCTGCTATAGCCGAGACTCTTGCTCAATCGGTGCCATCCCAAGCATCAATTACTAATAATGATGTGCCCGAAGAAGTCCTCAGAGCAGAAATTTACACCGATGCCCATTCCCCTGTTAATGGCGCAAGACTGACGGCGACTGAGTACACTATTTTGATGGAAAATCTTGGCTCTGTGGACTATATTCCTCCAGAGCAAAAGGTATCCAAGAGATTGCGGAATGTTGTGGAATTACTTAAATTGCGGCAACAGGTGCGAAGTATTGCGCCTTTCTTGTTGAAGTAATGGAGTAATTGAGTCATGGAATAAGTTTGTCAGATATGGGAAGGTTAGATGTTTCTTATATCGTTAAATTCGTGGTTACATCCGCGCCAACAAAGACTCCAACGCAATCGCCAAATGAGTCCAGTGGGTTCCCCCTTGTAAATAAACATTATAAGGTTCTCGCAGCGGACCGTCAGCCGAAAGTTCCGCTGTGCTGCCATCAATAAACGTGCCCCCTGCCATGACCAACTGACTTACATAACCAGGCATTTCCCCAGGAATGGGATCGACATAGGAATCAATTGGTGAGAACTGTTGCAACGTGCGGCAAAAATCAATTAATTTGTCAGCGCTGCCCAATTGAATCGCTTGGATCACATCCCGTCGCGGCACAAAGGGCAATGGTTTCACGGCATAACCCAACTGATCGAACACATAGGCAGCTAAATGGGAATTCTTAACCGCTTCTCCGACCATTTGCGGTGCGAGGAATAAACCTTGGAATAATAACCGATGTTGATCGAAGGTTGCGCCCCCTTCAGTGCCAATCCCTGGGGCGGTCAGCCGTTGGGCAGCTAAATTCACAAATTCTGTTTTACCTGCGATATAACCGCCCGCTGTAGCGATGGTTCCGCCTGGGTTTTTAATTAGGGAACCTGCCATTAAATCTACTCCCACTGCTGTCGGTTCCTGATCAGCAATAAATTCACCATAGCAGTTATCCATAAAGCATACAGTGTCAGGGTTTTGGGCTTTAACCGATTTGACGATTCGCTCTATATCAGAAATAGATAAACTATCACGCCAAGCATAGCCACAGGAGCGCTGAATCAAAACCATACGGGTTTCAGGATGGACTGCTGTTGCTAGGGTTTCCCAATCCAACGTCCCATCAGGTAATAAATCCACCGCACGATAACTAATGCCAAAATCTTTTAAGGAACCTGGATAGTTCGCATTAGGATCGCTATCGGTGGTTAAAGGAGAGCCGATTACTTCTTCGAGGGTGTCATAGGGCGCACCCACTACGGAAAGTAATTCATCCCCTGGGCGCAATACTCCGAATAAACAGCAGGCAATGGCATGGGTTCCGGAAACAAATTGCACCCGTACCGCAGCGGCTTCAGCTTCCATAACTTGGGCGAAAACTTGATCCAGAACTTCACGCCCTAAATCATTATGACCATAGCCGGACACACTGGCGAAATGATGTGCCCCCACCCGATGATCCCGAAAAGCCTGTAAAACTTTATTTAGATTCCGTTTTACCTGCATATCAACGCTGGTAAACGTAGGACTCAAAGCCGTAATCGCCTTATCTAATAAAGATTCGGGTGTGGGACGGGAATTTGCAGAATTTTCCAAGGCGTTAATTGGGAAGTTAGGGGGCAAATTAGCAGATACGGTCATGAATTAGTAATGATTCAAAAATGATGCGGGAATTTAGGAAAGAATTGTCTCAGGCTATGACGAGCTAGAGTAGACGATGAGGATCGCCAATTAAAATAAGAGAAAATGATTTGTCCAAATGATTTGTCAAGTTTAAGCAGGACTGCCGAACTTCTCTAAGACAAATTTGTGAATTCGAGCGCAACCTTCCTCAATAGTGTTTAAATCCGTCGCATAGGATAAACGAATACAACCCTCACGCCCGAAAGCCACACCAGGCACCACCGCCACCCGTGCTTCATCCAAAAGTGACTCCGCAAATGCCAGCGAACCAATTCCCAAACGCTTAATATTGACAAACAGATAGAAAGCTCCATTAGGCTTGGGACAGGTAAAAC
>JBIKNH010000073.1:0-18262 GCA_044358815.1 Pseudanabaenaceae cyanobacterium
TGGTAATCTGTTAGTAATGGATTAGTGATCTACTAGTAATTTGACCTATGATTCGTAATTCCATAAACTTGCTAGTAAAAATCTGCTAGTAAATGGAATTGATTAACTATCATCAAGCATTACCCATGAATTATGCATGGACAAAGTAACTCTCCATTGAATCATATTAAGAGACATTAGATAAGTTATGACCAAGACATATTGTTAATCCCTAGGTATGATAGCCTATGACGATCACAGCGATTGATGGTTATTCAGATTTGATCCCTAATTAATCATTAATTTAGCTTGTGATCGTCAGTATCTGAGTCACCCAAGAGCTATCCTCAAATTACCCTTAAGCTACCTCAAAAGCGTATGTATCGTTTTCAAGTTAATGCCCAGACTCAAGTCGGTGAAGTAATCGGTATTGTGGGGGCTGTGCCAGAGTTAGGTCAGTGGGATGTGACTAAATGTCTACGTCTGACTACAGATCAAAGTCGTTATCCGCTCTGGCAAGTAGAAGTTACATTCGATGATGGGACGAATTTCATTCACCAACAGGGACAACCCATAGAATATAAATATATTCGATTTAGGGAAAGTACGGCATTAACAGAGAATCAAAGCACAGAGAAACTTCCAGTCATTCAGAACGCGGTATGGGAATCATCGGGAGTAAATCGCTGGGTTCCCTATGAAAAAAATTATGGAAGTGTCACGAATCCGGTCATTGTGGTGGAAGATGGAAACTTTGGACGGGTACAGCCTTTTCCCTATGGTTATTTTGCTCAACCACCGGTAAATCTTGGCAATTTGGCAACAACGCAAACTTCACAAACTCAAGATCATGGCGCTGGTTCCCTAACTACTTCCCGAACTAGTTCCCTAAGTCGAGAATTAAATCCGAAGATCAAACCCAGTAAAATCGTGGTTCTGGGTAGTTCCGTCGCAATGGGGTGCAGCGGCTGGCTCTTGCAGGGCTGGGCATATCATTTGGGGCAAGTTCTCAAACAAACCTATGGTCATGAACTAATTAACTGTTCTGCCTTGGGAGCGAATGTCACTTCTACGATTGAGCGATTTCCCCATGTGGTCATGCCCCATCAGCCGGATATGGTGATCATTGCCCTATCTTTGGGGAATGAAGGTTTAGCCTATTGCGCTCCCCATCATCGGCGAGCGGTGCAGCGGCGATTTGAAAGCGGTTTACAGCAATTAGTGAAGATGGTGCGAGCGATTGGGGCACAGCCAGTGATTGCGGGGCTATATCCCCACGGTGACTACACCCCTGATCATGGTTGGTTGCTTCATGATACCCATCAGCGGCTCCTCACTTGGAATGTACCAATGTTGGATTGGCTTTCGGTTTTAGATAATGGACAGGGAGCATGGCGTTCTGGTTTGTCTTTTGATGTGGGACATCCAAACACATTGGGACATCAGAAAATGTATGCAGCCATTGATTTGAATTTGTTCGCTTTGGGCGGGCAACACACCCAGCCTCAATATTCTCTCCAAAAACAAAAAATCAAAGTTTTCGCCGATGGTCTAGGATTTAGTTTAGAAGTGTGTCCATCGGAAAAGACATTACGGATTGCGAATCAAACCACCAATACCTACACCATCGCTAACTACTGGCAGGAACTACAAACTAGCCTCAGGGAAAAAGCTCATCTCATGGCGGGAGTTTATGTTCCCCAAGATAAGAATGTCTATGGTTCGTTTTTTGTCGCGGCGGATGGAGCAATTACTTCACGATTAGTTGTACCACCTAATACAGATATTACCTATCGTCCGGTGTTCGATCTGTTTGCGCCCCAGAGTTCTCAAGTGCTATTTTATGATGGTTCTCTTGCTCTATTGCGCGAAGATGAACACACCCTACGCATCATTAATGAAACAGAACACGAATATAATATTCAGCCAATGTGGAAGGAGGTACGGCAAATCTTGAAAGCTATGCCCAGCGGTGTTTATGGCGATATGTTGGAACCCGATGCACCATTCCGAACCATGATTATCGGTGAAGATGGTTTAGAGAGTCGGGTCAAAGCACCACCATTTGCGGCGCTCACCTTCAAATTCAAGTGTAAACTGAGTGATATTAGCCGTGTAGCAATTTTGCCCTTAGGGGATCGCTGTGGCGCAAGAATGATGCTCTATAAAATGCAATACGATGGTCCAGCATTTCCTTTTGATCTGACCCGTAGCACCAATTTAGGAGATGTAGCAGACATTTTAGCCAATGATTTTGCTGATATGTGGAATCCACGCTATCTCACCTATAGCCCTAGCGAAACTCGTCTCTATCACACCAAATGGAGCGGCTTATCCTTCGGTCATGAAGTGGAAGATACAGACAATCCCTTAGCGGACATGACTCCAGTTTACGAACGGATGCGGGTGCGTTACAGTGCTAGAGCCGCTAGGTTCCGTTATGCGATTCATAAAGCAGATGAAATTCTCTTTATACGCACTGGAGGCACGCAGCGGGGCTATGTCTGTGATTTGGTAGACAAGCTGAAACAGATCTGTCATGGGAAGCCATTCCGCGTTTTATTGTTGGCAAATCAAGATCCCGCTGAGTTCGCTGATATTCCCCATGTGTTGCACTATCCCTATGACTTCAGCCCTGACCAAATGTATGCCGATCTTAACTACTGGTTAGAATGTACTGAAACCTTGCGCCAGTTGTTGGTTTCCCTTGGCATTACCACTGAAAATCTCTTCTGGTGTCCGCCGAATCCTAAACCTGTGATGACTGCTTAGATTTGTAGCATGATTGTTTTTGCACCTTGCCATAAATAAAATCATAAATAAAACCCCTATTCTCTAAATCATGATCTTAGAGCATAGGGGTTTCCTAGAAGATGGGGCAATAGAGAATTATCACCCCATTTTGATGCAGATTAGGGATTGAGCTTTTTCAGAATCAAGTCCAGTTGTTTAGCTAGATTCTTATTACTTTCTTCCAAATTAGCGATCTTATCTAAAATAGCTTGATTTTCCGAAGTCTCAGCCGCAGCCCGTACCTTCCGCACATCACGCCCAAAGCCCATCAATGCCGGACGTTCCACATAGGTGACCCGATGTAAGACCCGCCATGTCTTATTGGGTTTCCCTGCTTGAGTC
The DNA here is from genome assembly GCA_044358815.1 of Pseudanabaenaceae cyanobacterium. Taxonomy (GTDB): domain Bacteria; phylum Cyanobacteriota; class Cyanobacteriia; order Pseudanabaenales; family Pseudanabaenaceae; genus JBAXSK01. Next base: position 3,115 of record JBIKNH010000073.1, read on the forward strand.
TGACGCAATGCCCGCGCTTCTTCGTCATTACTAGCCAACCATTCCGGATCAACCACATAGTTAAAGAAGTCTTGGAAATGCTGCGTACTGCCTTCAAGATAGAAACTCATAAACCGATAACGGTCTACTTTCTCTCCTGGTAGCAGCGGAAAATCATTGTGATCAGTAATGCCCTTACTTTCCACGCCGCTCAAATCCACATTTAGCTCGAAACCCTTACTACGGGATTCCGTTTTATTCATGGTTTGCGTCAGATTGACCGTAGCCTGGGCAGTCAGTTCCACATCAACCCCAGCTACAGCAAACTCACTTTCAATACCCAAACCAGCATTCATGGCAAAAGAACCACCGATAGTATGTTCTACGGTACTGGCAAAGCTTTGGGCTTCGGTGCGTAGTCCACCATCGGCATCCCAAACATAGGTATTAACAATGTTCCGCTTTCCTGCACGAATTTGCAGTGCCTCCATACGTTTCTGCCAACCAGCAAAACTATCCGTAGCTTGGACTCGTTTATCTTGATCACTAATTTTACTTTGGATTTCTGCTTGTTTTGCCTTGGAAGCAGCACTCGTTTTGTCCGCTGCCGCTGCACTATCCGCTTGAAATTGGTTGGCTTTCTCATCTTGGGCTTTAGCTTTTTCCTCAGCCGTCATTTGCGTGGCGGGTTGATCTTCCTCCCGTTTGACTCCAATGGTAGTGGGGGCATCACCACTGTCGATATTCCGGTTTAGAGAAGTTTCATCCACTAAACGCACATCAAAGTTAGAGAAATAAGATTCCCGACGCTTATCTTCAGCTTCGATCGCCTGTTTGAGGTCATAAGCTTCCTTGAGACGATAGTAACTAGCAGGGTAGAGGGAACCATACTGGGATCGCATTTCGGGAACGTGCTTGAAGAAGCGTTCACTGGTGGCGCAGCTACCGGTTAGTCCATCCAAGCTGCCATTCATGGTATAGGCTGGGTTCATCAAGAATGTAATGGTATTAACATCCGGAGGAATTCCGTCCACAGGCTGAACTTGATAGCCAACCATTTTGCCACTGCGAGCAAGGCGGGTGACAAAGACATCAGCAGTAGCGGATATCACCAAGGCATAGCCAACATTTTTGGGAATAAAGCGAGTGCCAAGGTGAGGGAACTTGGGAGTTTCTTCTGGTGTCCCTCTCAGTTCCAGTTTATCACTCATACTCAAGGAGGAGCTAGAGGTGATATTACTCTCATTTTGGAACTGGTAGCTGAAATCAAAATTTCCCTTAAATCCAATTTTGGTACTCGTGTCGATTGCGGTTCCTACCCCCATCGGTGCAGTCAAGAAAGACATCGTGCCTCCTGCTCCAATGAAGGTTTCAACGGATGCACCTAAACCAGAATCTTGTGAGCGATTCCAGCTAAATTCCACATCGTCTGATTCAACCAATTCTATAGAGGTTGCACCATTATAGTCTTCTTCAATGGTCAGATTTTCACTAGGTAATGGCGGTGCACCTTCAATATAACCTAGTAAAGTGGGCGCAAATTGAGCATTGCCAATCCATTTGAGTTCCAGAGTTTCAATGCGTTTTTCTGGTAGTAATACCGCACCATTGGTGGTGGGATAGGCAAAGAAACGACGCATTAAAGCTAGTTTACGGTTGGTGGTAGGATCAATCGTAATATTGCTATATTCCGCTGAAACTAAAGCATCGGCTCCAATGGGCAACGTACTCTCAAATGTGGTGATTGCTTCATTGACCCTGCCGTGATTGCCATTGGCTAGATCAGGGGTTTTCTGAGTACCCCCCTCAGGCTTAATTTCGTTGAGCGGATAATAAGCCGTCAAGTTAGGTTCTTTACCACTGAGTCGCTGGTACATACCGGTTTGAATCTCTAACTCAGTGCGAGCAGTTTTCCAAATGCGCACATCAGCCATCTGTCCCTTAAAGTAGTTACCAGCACCATTATCCAAATTGCAGCCAAGATACAAAGTGGTGTTATCAACTACTAAACCACCATTGACTGCGCCACTGGCACTTAACTTACCATTGATATAGGTTTTAGATGTAGTGCCATCATTGGTAATAGCGATGTGCTGCCATTGTCCCCAAATAATGGAACCATTGGGAGTGTTTGGAGCACCCTCATTAATAGAAACAGATGTATGATAACGATGGTGGAGGTAGCCAGCTTGATTGAGCCAAATGTGGAAGCTACGTCCGGGTTTACCAATGATCCCTTTCCACTCTTCATTAGGCAATCCGTCCGGTTTAATCCACAGTTCTACGGTGTAGGCTTTAACCCGTAAACTACCATTGTCTGCCACAGTAATAGAATCATTGATACCATCAAATTTCATCACTGTATTGCCTGGATTGCCGATGGGGGCAGCGCATCCCCACCAACTGACATTAGAAATTCTGCCGCCATTGTCGTTGCCAGAAGCATCTCTAACCACAGTGCCAGTGGCTTCACTCATAGGACAGTATGCCAATAAGCTGGGTTCATTACCGGTGAGAACAATATTACTGTTGACGGCGATCTCTTCAGGGGTTAAAGCTGTGCCCCAAATTCGCAATTCCGCAACTTTACCGAAGGGTTGTTTCCCGTCGGGGGTATTAGCGATGGTGTAAACATCACTAACACTCTTGATTGTAGCTTTCTTAATATCAGCCAACTTCTGTTTAATGGCAGCATCATTAGGAAATTGATTAAAATTATCTTGGGCTACAGCAACGGCTTTGGCTTTAGTATCGCCAACTTGCTTGCCATCAATGTAGAACAATGTAGTATCGTTAAGCCCTACAGCAGCAATATGATGCCAACCTTGGGTCAATAATTCCATACTAAAGCCACTTTCATAGAAGTACTGCTTCAATGGATCATTTTGCAGATAAATCCCCAATTGCTTCCGATTTCTCACAAGGATGTGATGGTCAACACTTTGACCCCGTACTAAGGTGTTCCATTCGCTCGTTTCAGGGAAAGGATAGAAAAACCAAGCTTCAATAGTCCAATTGCCGGGTAGAATTAATGGTTTATTCAGAGTTAACCAGCTATTCGTTTTATCAAAGTTTAAACAAGCGCGTTGGGCATCGGGGATCCATTGTTCAAAAGCACTATTACGGCTGTCAGCAGTGGCATCATAAACTGTCTGCCGCATCCGTCCCTGTACATCGAAATAGCTCAATTGAACATTTCCTTCACAGGTTTCTATAGCAGTCAGACGGCTGGCTGGCTGTACAAATCCCAACAGTGCCCCTTGGGTGAGCAGCCCCTTGCTGTCTTTGGACAACTGCAACAGGGACTGTGGCTTTTGTTGAATCTTTCTAATCGCTTCCAAAAAGTCATTGTTTAGGGTATTAATCGCAGTTTGAATTTGTGGCAGAAGCGCAATGATCTCTGCCAAACGCTTCTTCCATGCGGCTTCTTTGGTGCGACCATCGCGAACCACTTCCTCAAGGCGCTGTAGCTCTTCGCGCTTGTTTTTTAAATTAGCTAATGTCTTTTCTAGGGCACTCTTAGTTGCATCCATTCCCGATGGATTTACGGGTTGCCCAGTAGATACAATCTGCCATTGCTGTTGTGTGCCTAAGATATAGGGGTGTACACAAAGAGTAAATCCACCAACAGGCAATAACTCAAATGTATTAAAGAGCCTCTCCCGAATGCGATAGTTGTCACCGATCTTGTCTAACGACCATTGGGCCGCTTTACTGAATGTATCAGTGACAACTCCACCAAAAGATTGTATGGTTTGCCAGCTAAAAGGTGTTTGCGCCACACCCGGATCTACTCGCATCATAGTCAATCCATTTTGGCGATTCTCCAACCGATGCCAGCTTCCTTCAACTTGCTCAATGCGCCAGTGATGGGCGGCATCATTAGGATTGTTCTGAAGCGCCATCACTATTGTGCCCATGACCTGCAAAGTAGTATTGAGTCCAACATTGCGGAGTGTGCACCAATAGTTAAAGAGCTTGTCAATTTCGGCTTGATACCGACGCTGCTCTCCTTCTAGTCCGGTAATTTCAACTTTGAGTTGAGCAATGCGGGCTTCTGTTTGGGGCAAATTAGCTAAAGCTGCCAGTTGTTGTTCTAAACGCCACTTTTCCACCAATAAAACTGCATTTTCCTGTTCTTTGGTGTCAAGCTGTTGCAATTTAGCTGGTAAGCCCACCTGTTCGTCTGCTAAAGTTCTGAGGTTAATGGAATCAGTATACTTCGCTTCAGTGATGCTATCGGAAACCAAACGCACTCGATGTTTACGAATCTCGATAGACCGCCAAGTTCCCTTAATATTGCCAATCTCAAAGGTACGGAGCAAGCTCACTCCATCAGGAATGGTCACGTTAGCTGAAGCCTTAAACCAACCATTGCCGAGATCTTCAAATTTATTCTGTTTGATTTGTTCCGCAGCAATGACTTTCCTTTCTTCAGCACTACGACTTGGTTTACCCCAATAGACGAAGTTGAATACCTTTGTTCCTAAATTCCGTCCATCAGCATTATCAAGATCCGCTAAGGTTAACGGAGTGGTGTTGTTAATCTTAAATTCAAAACTTTCCTCGTAGGTGGCTCGCTCACTCACGGCAAACAGTTCCGGATTACTGTATTTCACAGCATCACCACCTGCTGCCAATTTCCGATTTAAAGTGGCGGCACTGACAAAACAATCACCATAAACTGTACCATCATTGCTTTCGGGAGAAAAATCAATTACTTTCCCTTCTGCAATAGCTCCCAAACGCCAATAACCCACCAATCCCAGTTCTTTGCCAGTGAGTTGCAAGTACATAGTGTCTTTGATTTCATCGCCACTACGAGATTGCTTCCATAATCGCAGGTCGCTAATCCTACCCGCAAAATAAGCATCACCACTCCAGTTACTCCGCCCCACATAGTTACGGGTGCGATTCACTTTATTCGGCAAATGCACTTTACCTTGTTGAACAAGAACACCATTTTTATATAATGCTGCATTCCCCAATTTATCGATACTTGCAGCAATGTGCGTCCATTTGCCAAGTTCTAAAACTCCCGAAGCTGTGAGGAACTGATTCACCCCACCGCGATAAATGTGCAGCGATAAATTATTGGTTGATCCCTCATTTGCCAAGACAATATTGTCTAAGCCACTACCATTACCGAGATCAACTACTCTCGACCATGACCGAAAAGCATCATAGTAAACCCATGCTTCTACAGTAATTCCTTGATTAAAATCATAGGCAAGGTCATCAAGGGCAATATAGTCTTCCATGCCATCAAAAACAACCCCACGCCGTCTGCGAGAGACCAACTTCACATTCACTGCCTCACCAGTCGCCCACTTCCGATCAATCACAAAATGGGTGTCATCCACTGTTTGCACAGGATAGGAATTATTATAAGAATCAGTGCCCGCAATCTGCACCTCATCGCCGTTTTCCAGTCCATGCCCAGGGCAGGTTACCTGTAATTTTCCATCGGCAGTCTTCGCATAAGCACTAATCATGCCGTCAAAGATTAAACCGCTAGCTTCCGACTCTTCCTTTTCCCAATAACCTAACTCACCACCTGGTGTAACATCAATCTCAAACGTATCATCATCGATTTTACGACTACGATAGAGACCCTGATAGTCAGTTGTACCAGTGATTTTCACCATGTCGCCATTTTCTAGGGCGGCAGCTTGCTGATCCGTGATGATTTTAACTAGATCTTCCGCATCATCTTCTGCCGTGCCTAATGCCAAACCCTGAATAATTCCCTGTGGTGGCGGTGTGCGGTCAGCGAAACCTTTCACTTCATCTAAAACATTCAGAGGTAAAAGAATCTCACGCTGACGGCTCCGTAACACGTTACTATCTGGGGTATCGTCAATTTCAGCTAAAGTTCCATCACCTGCAATTCCAAAACTAAAAGCAGCAGTTCCCTTATCCGTAGGAATCGCTAACATTAAACGGGTGGCAGTTTTGAGAAGTTGTTCTTCACCGGATTGTGTCTGCTGTGCTTGCTGTAAATCATATTTAGTGGCTGATAAACCATTGGTTACAGTGACTCCATTGATCTCTAAACTTCGCTTAATCAAACCTGGAATCTTGCGAGGGGAGAAACCATCATCCACTGCCTCAAAAATTGTGTAATCTTTAACATCAAACAAACCCTCACTGGAAGCGCGAATCGTGGTCACTTCCACTTTTTGAGTTTGGCTGTTGTAAGCGAAGATATGCCAACGGGAAATATCATTCTCAATGGTGGGCACTAAAACTACTGAAAACCAACCCTGATAGAGATTACCCACGGCACAAACTTCTGTAGTGGGTTCATAAAAGAAGTTCCCATTAGCATCTCGGAAGTCCAGGGAATCAACATTAGTTAATGCTCCCGCAGTCTTTTTCATGGTTTTGATCGGAGTCAGCCGCTGTTTACTGCGTTTAAATCGGACTTCCAATTTACGGTTCAGTTTATTGGTCATACCATCCAAAACAAACCGATCTACCAAGAGGGTATTGGTTTTAGACTGTCGAAAAACATACACATGCCCCAAAGCCGAAAGAGCCTGCACCGGAGCTACGGCTGTTTCAGTCACAGTTTTATAGCGAGAACGCAGAATGAATTTCCCTGTATCACTCTGATAAGTCAAATTGCTTTTTTCTTGGTTGATCACCGACTGATCATCATTCTCATTGGGGAACTCCAGCAACTGCCAATTTTCCCAACCCGTGCGTTGATCTGCTGGAGTATTCAAATAACTGTCTTCAAAGCCATCTTGTTTGATGGTGTACCAAATCTTACTGTCTACATCTGTAGCCAAAACAACAACTTTTCCTTCATGCACAACGCTGTAAAGATTTTGTAATGCCTGTTCTTTCTTGAGTAGGGTAGTCATTGGGATAATCCTGAAAAATTGGTATATTTGTTAGCTAGACAAGCTGACTAAAAAAACGACTAAAATACTGGCTGGGAATTAGGAAAAGTTAGGTGGAACCTAGGTTTAGACTAAGTTTCAAGTAGTTAATTTATAAAGAAATCACTTACTCAATACTTGGTAAAAACACGATTTAGCCTATACCAAGACTAAACAAGATTACTGGGATTGATATTAAATCTTAATATTTGATTTCAAGTTGATTGCAAGCTTGATCAAATCAAAATTTTTAGTGTGGAGCCAGGATTATTTATCATAAAATCAACCAATATTTCCCTAACATTTCCCTCATATTTGCCTGAATATTCGCCTGAATATTTTTCTATGATCAGGCATTTTTGATATGTTTTAAAATATCAAATAAAATATTAAAATTTGTCCAATTTGTTTAAGTATTTTTAATAAATCTTGATCTAAGACTAACGCTATTCATTAAGATCACTAATAACATCTAAAATCTTTATTCCAGAATCTTTATTCGATGGGGAATGAGCAATTTTTCAATAAATAATTTAATCTATTAATCTTTATTTGTAGTTATATCCATCTATTCCGTAAATCATTAATTAATGTCGTGGGACGTGCAGATCTTACTGCTGCATAGCGCTGGGGATAATGCTGAAACACATAACGCTCATATTCAAACCAGTGCATATCCGACTTTTCCCTATTACATTCACGACAAATAACCCATAGATTCGTAAATTCTAAGGAAAGCCAGGGATACTGAGCACGGGGTAGTTTATGGTCAATATTTTTGCCACCTCTCTCTGCATAGGCTTGATTACAAATAGGACATTTATGACTAGAATTTCCTTTGACCCATGCCTTACTTTCATCCGTTGTACCACATTCCCCATCACCATCAATATATCGCCAAAAGTCATATTTACGATAATCAATAAAATCATCTGAAGTTAAATGGTGATAACGTTTATTCCCAATTTGATCAGCCATTTTAAATAATTCATCGATACTTTTAAGCTGGTCTTTTTGCTCTTCATTATTCAATTGATGATTCGGTTCATTCATTAGTTTTGTCAGTTAATCTAATTAAGCTTAGTCCAATCGATTTATATAAAATTTGGATTGAGTTGTCACTATTTTTTTGATTGTGGTGCTTATCATTGACTGTTACCGAAAATCAATCATCTCAACCTCTGTATCAGGAAACTGTTGATCAACTTGTTCTTCAAATAAACGATTTTGATCGGCTAATTTGCTTTGATATTCTTGAATCTCATTCGGATCTAAATACTTATTACCAATGCAATCTGCTTCAATGAATAGCTCATCTAGCCCAGGTAATTCCTGATCATAACGTTCTAAAATAGCGCTGATATTTTCATACAGTTTAATTACATTAGACCAACCAATATTTCGGAAGCCCTGTTGTTTTAACCATATTTGGTCATCTTTTCTCAAAGTAAGCCGACTTTGACTATTGAGCTTCTGCACTTGGCGATAGGTCATGCTCTGGAATAGCTTGGCAGTGTTTTTAGTCATGATTTGATTCAAGTTTTGATTGATAGACTTAATGACAGGCTAATAATAGCTTTCTGTATTTATTGGTTAAATAGAATAGTTAGATAAATAGTTAAATAAATGGTTTAACCTTCAGACTTTTTGAACCATCTGGCTAAACCTTGGCGGATTTCACTATCTTCTAATCGCATCAATTGGTTTACATCTACTGTAATGCGCAATCTAATCTGATCAACCAAATTTTTAAGGGCTTTATTATCTTTTTTTAACTCTTCATTAGCAGATGCTAACTCCTTATTTTTATTGACTAACTTAGTTAGTTCACTCGTTAATTGATCAGTTTCCTGTTTATAACTTGCAATTTCCTTATTTCTTTTTGTCACCATCCCCTTTTGTGCTGCCTGTAATCTTTGGCGAGAGATCAATTCTTCCCCTGCAAAAGATGATACCCTACGCCGCATAGTCAACTCATCAATACCATTTTGAAAGTCAATTCTATCTAAAGCTCGTCTGGCATCAGCTTCAGTCCAACCCTCGCTTTTAAGTAAAGCAATAGCTTCAGTTTTATTCACAGTAGTAACAGAATTTAGCTTTATGTCCTAGTTTTTATCGTAATAGGATGGTGCTTACCTGTCAATTGATTTATGACATAATCATCGATAATCAAATTATTATAAATTTGAGCAAAGTATGAACAAAAATATCATAGATGAAATTATATGATTCTTGTATTGTCAACTGTTCATAAGGATCGGATTTGTTTTGACTCCCATTAGCTCTTTTCCCTAGGGCACAATTCCTATATAGACGGGTAACCACGACAGATTAGATCGGTTTACCCGTCTCCCTCCATGAAACATACCTGTTAATCTGATTTGTTGAAAAGTTCTGACGAAACTCGGATTAAAACCTCAACCCAATTTGCTAGATAGGAATCACTCACCCATGAAAAATCTTTCCGTGACGGCTCTAGTCAAGGCTAGTCCTAGTGACGGCTGGTTTGACTATCCCACCAGAGTCTATCCCCATCATACGGACTATTCGGGGGTAGTTTGGCATGGGACATATTTACAATGGATGGAAACTGCTCGGGTAGAATGTCTACGGGCAGCGGGCTTTAGTTTTGAAGAGGTAGTAGCTAGCGGTGTTGATTTGCCTGTGGTAGAAATCAATATCCGTTATCTACGCTCTGCTAAAATGGGAGACGATATCCTAGTTCGCACCAGACTACTACCGGAAAAACTGCGCCTCGTTTGGGAATATGAGATTCGTACCCCTGAAGAATTGTGTATTACAGCGACGGTTACCCTAGTTCCGGTGGATTTAGAGAAGCGCAAAGTTTTACGCGCCCTCCCTCCTTCCCTTGAAGGTGCTATTGCCCACTTGACTGCTTGGAATCCCCGATAATGCAAATCTCGCTGTAATACATCTCAATATATTACATTCCAATGTATAACGAAAAACACCAGCCAAAATATCATTAAGAATATGGTTAAGGTGGACACAGTTAGAGAGAGAGCATGTGTTCACCTTAAGTCTAAGGTTTAAGAATTTATTACAGAAGTTAGTACAAACCAATGATGTCAAATCAACCACTTGGAAATATACTTAGTTGAGCTAATCAAGCCCCATGCAGCGCCGCGTTAAACAAAGCTTATGGCTAAGTCAGAAGCCGATCACCCCCATGATAAATCCTCAGCAACGGGCAAATCAAATCCGTCCGATGCCGATCATCCTAAACTAGATCATCCCAGGAGCAGAAATATTTTCGCTGGTCGCCATCGCAATTCATGGTGGCGAACTCATTTATTATTGGTCTTAATTATCTTGGTATTTGTGGCGGTAGTAATTACAGATTTATATCAAAGACCCGCGAGAATTGATGCGCCTTCAGTGAATGAACGATGGTTAGCGAGGGTTTTAATTTCTGAAGCTTCCATCGGTAATGATGTGGAACGTCAAGCAGTGGGTTTAACGATAATTAATCGGATGAAGCAGCAAAAAACTCCCAATGTAAGAGATGTCATTACTCGGTATGGCTTCGCTCAATATGCTACAAACCAAGATCCGGCAAATTATCCCGAATACTTTCTGCTCGCTCAAGGACTACTATCAGGACATATTAAAGACTTTACGAAGGGTGCGACCCACTTTTTTTCACCTTATTCCATGCCTAAAAAAGGTCAATCAAAAAAGAACTTCGACTGCGACGGTGGTTATGTGCGTTACCGTAATCCTAAAAGTCGTCGGCTAGAAATGATTTGTACCCCTAGCTGGAGTAAGTCATTCCGTTATGTGAATCTTCAGAAATTGGGGGTGCGTCCGTATTTCTTTGAGTTCTACGCCCAAATCTAAAATGGAGTCGTAACTCCCTTAGCCGCCCACTATCATCATCACAAGGAACGGTGATCATCGTGAGAAATTCCCGTAAATAAAACCGTCGCTCTGATTCGGATAAGTCAGCCCAAAACTGAGGCAGCGTAATATTACGGAAGATCGTCGGTAAATCTGTGGGGGGGAGTTGCGCCATTTTATCTCGTAAGCCACTGATTTGATGATTGAGATTAATTAGTCGCAAATTTGCTGATTCCTGATCTAAAATTCCTTGATGCAGTAGATCATAAACTTGAGTTTTCGTCATTTCACAGCGTTCAATTTCCTTTGTGATGCTGCCATAAAGATCCTTTGGGGGCATTTCCCCTAATTCTTGCACTGCTTTGGGTAGTTCTGTACAAATGGTCGTAATCACCTGACGGAATACTAAATCATAGTCAATGCCACTACATTTCGGATACTGAGGACATTGATGACAGCGTAAATAACAGTATTCCGTTCGAGATAATGATTTCGTTCCTTTATTTAGTTCTGATTTAACTGAATCAGATTTACTTAAATCTTTCGTGGGTGAGCGCTTCCCCTTGGGGCGAACTGAACTAATGATTAATTGGTGCTGACAGGTTTGGCACTGTACCAAGCCCGCTAAAGCCCGTTTTGCGCTGGCACTGCGCGGAGATAAAGGCTTATTTCTCGCTAAAAGTCGATCAATTTGTGCCGCTTCCTGACGGGAAATAATTGGCTTATGGACATCCCGCAAATACTGATTCCCTTGATTATTTTTGAATACCAAATCACCACGATAAAAGGGATTAGTGAGCCAATAGCGCCCCGTCCCCACGGCAATTCGGGTATAAAAACGTTCGTTAATAGTACGCACGGATTCCCTTAAGCAACCATGTAACAGAAAATGCTCAAAAAAAGCGCGGACAATTTTCGCAGATTTTTGATCCTGAATATATCCATGCATTCCCCGTTTATAGCCAAAGGGAATGGTCCCCGATTTTTGGCGCGGTATTTTGGGAACTACTTCTGGTTTAGCATCTGATTTAGAATCCGATGATTTGGAATCTGACTTGTTCAAGTCCATCTTTGAATGCATAGCCTAGCCTCAGGGAGACAGGTCGTGGTTATGGCTGTGATGATTATGGTGGGAATGATTGCCGTGGGCATGATGATCATGATTGTGGCTATGGGCGTGACTATGGGAATGTTTGTGAGAACCGTTATGAGAACTATTATGAGAACTACTACCACTAGTGCCATGATAAGCCCCTGGTTCAGGCTGAAAAGGAGCGACTTCTTTAGTAATCGTCAAACCCATTTGTCTCACCATATCTTCGAGCACACTATCGGGAGAGAATCGCAAATATTCCGCTGTAATCTCTAGGGGAACGTGGCGGTTTCCTAAATGATAGGCGGCTCTGAGGTGCATTAAACTATCAGCGGCTCTAACAGTAGTCACTGGTTCCGGTTTGGCTTCAACTTTCACACACCATCGCTGACTGGCATCCCGCAGCAAATCCCCATGATAGAGTACTGTTCCCCTCGGTAATTCCAGTTTAAAGATGGTGCCATCGGTGGCGGCGAACTTGAGGCGACTGCGGGTGCGCTCTTCAGCATCTAGGGCTAGAACATGGCTGACTTGATACCCGTGATCGTTCCCATTCCCTGAGGCTTTAGCCAGAACTTGAGTCAGGACACCTGTAGCTTCTGTAGATGGTCCGCTGTGGGCTAGAGGTTGGTCCATAGTAGTAACTTTCTTAATTTTCTAGTCTTGATTTTTTCTTCGTAATGCTCTGATGTGGCGTTGGTCAGCACTACTGGGGAGGTTTTAACTGCTGTGGAATTAGGATAACTAAATCTAGAATTGCTCCAGAATTAACATAGCGACGAGATCTTCCCCTACTTTTCTCAATACTACATCACTACAACCTTAGCCATCCTAGTTCCACAAATAGTAGTTCTTAATTAACTCGCCTGATGCACTCGCTTGATCAGTCGTTTTATCAGTTAAATCACTAATTCACGCTGATTAAACACTAGTTAAACACTAAATTAATAGGAACTAGCAGGTTCTTCAGCGGGAGCTTCAGCGGATTCCTCTGCGGGGGCTTCGGCAGCAGGTTCGGCATCGGGGGTGGTCATGGTAGCGGGAGTTGCATTCAAGAGGAACTCAATTCCGGCAGCAACCTCTTTGTAGGGGCGCTCTTGTAGGTAAGCCAACAGAGCATTACGTTGATCTTCGGTAATTAAGTAAACCTTTTGTTCGGTAGCCATAGTTAATAGGATCTGAGGTTAGTTAAAATTAGTTGTAGTCTAGGTAAGATCCGATAGCCATCAATGAGCCATCAGACAGCCATAAACCATGCACTTCAACAATATACCCAAAAATTACCACAATGTTTACTAAGATATGTACTGAAAACCATAAACATTGTTAAGTTCATTTTGCACTCACCAATTGGACTAACTAATTGGACTAACCAAGGATTGCCATTGGGTTACGCTGCTTTAATCTGACTTTTTTGATCTGAAAGTTTACCTAAAAAGATTTCTGAGGTAAAGTTTGTCCTTAATTTATCAGTGACTTGGGTTTCATGTGTCCCACCGAATTTTTACTTAGTTTCTAAATTGGTCTCTAAATCAGTCTCTAAAAATTTCAGTGAGTAACTGGTTAATTCAATCTCGTTAGGATAATAGTTCTAGATGATCTTTTGAATTGATCCGTTAAGTAACTCGTTAAATTAATTCATCTCATCTGAATCAATTCCACCCATCGCCAAAACCAACCCCAAAAACCAACCTGCAAAATAACCCAAAAAACATCACTATGAACTCTGCTGATCCCACTTTCCCCACTGAATCCGCCCCTGTGCCCCCTAAGCCCATTGCTAAGTCTGTTGATTTACGGGGTGTCGCCTGCCCCTTAAGTTTTGTCCGCGCCAAGTTACATCTAGAAAAACTACAGTCAGGGGAAGTTTTGGAAGTATGGCTCGATGGTGGGGAACCCATTGAACAAGTGCCCCATAGCCTTGCAGCAGCGGGACATCAGGTGCAGAGTATCAGCCCTAAAGATGAATTCTTTGCCTTAGTGGTGGAAAAAGCGTGAGTTTTAGCGTGAATTTCCAGCAGCCTGATGCTTCCGCCGCGAGTCATGCCCCGATCCCTATCTCGACGAATGCCCCCATGACTACAGCGCCAAACTCAGACCAAGCCTGCAATAACCAGACTAGCCACGACCAAACCAGCAACCTCAGTCAAGACTTACAGGATGAGGGCACAGTCACAGGGATGGTTTTAGCTGCCCAAGCAAATTTCTATCGGGTTTTCCTGGATCAGCCTCAGGGAGAAATTACGGAACTGTTGTGTACCCGTCGTGCTCGGCTCAAGAAAATTGGTCAACAGATTTGTGTGGGGGATCATGTCACAGTAGCAGAACCAGATTGGCAAGGGGGCAGAGGGGCGATCGCTCAAGTTGCTCCCCGCCGCAACCAGTTGGATCGTCCGATGATTGCCAATGTGGATCGGTTGCTGTTGGTGTTTGCCTTAGCTGATCCGCCTTTAGAACCGATGCAGATCAGTCGTTTTTTGGTCAAGGCAGAATCAACGGGCTTAGAGATTTTGTTGGGTTTGAGTAAGCGGGATCTAGTCACTGACGCAGAATATACCCAGTGGCAGAACCGATTACAGAGTTGGGGCTATGATCCCATTGCTTTTAGTACCTATGATAATGAGCATCAAGCCGCTGGGTACGCTGCCCTGAGAACCCGTTTAGTTCAAGGAATTACAGTGATTTCGGGACCCTCTGGGGTGGGTAAGTCCAGTCTGATTAATCAATTAATTCCCGATGTGGATCTGCGGGTGGGGGCAGTATCAGAACGCTTGGGTCACGGTCGCCACACCACACGCCATGCCGAATTATTTGCTCTGCCGACGGGAGGTTATCTAGCAGATACCCCAGGTTTTATGCAACCCGATCTGACTATTTTGCCCCACGAGTTGGCAGAGTTGTTTCCCGAAGCACGGCAACGGCTCGACCAGCAGGATTGTCAGTTTAATGATTGTCTGCACCACAATGAACCCCATTGTGCTGTGCGGGGGGACTGGGAGCGTTACGGGCATTACTTAGCTTTTTTAGCCGAAACCCAAGCGCAACACACCAAACAAAAAATGATGGGGCATAGTGAATCTAGCCTCAAGTCAAAGACCCACCGTCATGGGCAAACTGTCCAAGAACCGCGCCTCAATCAAAAACGTTACCGCCGCACCTCCCGCCACACCGCCCATCAAACCGTAGCCCAAGATTTAACCACCCAGGATCTAGTACAGGATGCCTTGGGCGAAGTTTAGGGAAATTGAGGTTTAGGGAGATTAGGGAAGAGTTAGGGAGAGGTGGGAAAATTTGCGACGGTGGCGGGATTTTGCTTCATCTTGAC
>JBIKNH010000253.1:0-5403 GCA_044358815.1 Pseudanabaenaceae cyanobacterium
GCAAGCCACTGATACCAGTTTGCACCAGGCTATTAATTACTATCACCAAGCCCTTACCCTTGCGCCTAACTTGGTTCCTGCCCATTTCAATTTGGGAGCAGCTTATTTCCGCCTCGAACGATGGGATCAGGCGATCGCCCATTTGGAAACCACTTTATCCCTAAAGCCCGACTATGCCGAAGCTTGCACTAAGTTGGGGGCAGTGTTTCTAAATCGCCAACAGACGGGGGATGTAGCCCAAGCCATCGCCCATCACGAAACAGCAATTCAATTGTGTTTAGATGCGGCATCTTTGTCAGGGGAGACTTATTCCATTGCTGACGCTTACTATAATCTTGCCGTTGCCCAAACCCAGAATCATCAACCCCAAGCAGCTATTCACGCCTACGAAAAAGCGATCTTTTACCGTCCGCAATTTGCCGATGCCCATACTAATTTATCTTTGCTGCTGTTAGCCCAAGGGGAAATGAATCGGGGTTGGCAAGAATATCAGTGGCGTTGGCAAACCCACCATTTAGATTTGCCAATGGCGATGGACTGCCCCCTGTGGCAAGGGGAAGATTTACAAGACAAAGTAATTTTCTTATTTGCAGAACAGGGTTTTGGGGATGGCATTCAGTTTTGTCGGTATGTGCCCCTAGTGGCAGCACGAGGCGCACGGGTAATCCTGCAATGTCAGCCAGAACTAAAACGGTTATTTCAGGGCTTAGAGGGGGTTACTTGGTTAGTCACTGCCGAGGAGCCAATTCCAGCATTTGACTACTATGCGCCGCTGATGAGTTTACCCCAGATTTTCGGAACTACTTTAGAAACCGTTCCGGCTGAAGTACCGTACCTCAAACCTTTAGTGCATTTGCCGTTACAGCCACAGCTTGATCCAGAAAACACCACCCAAATACTGCAAAATCTGGCGCAGTGTTTTCCTAAACCATTACAGATTGGCATTGTTTGGTCTAGCAGCGCTAAAGGTCATTTAGACTATCAGAAATTTCAGGGGCAAAAGTCCTTAGATCTAGCCCTACTATTAGAAGCTTTAGATTTATCCCAAACCTTGGTTTATAGCTTACAAGTCGGACCAGAGGCTACTCTCCTAGAGCAACCCCTAACACAAATCACTCCTAAATCTATTGCAGAACATTTGCTGACAGAACGGCTTCTGCCTTTGCATCCCTACATTACTGATTTTGCTGATACTGCGGGTTTGATCAATCAAATGGATCTGATCATTACGATTGACACAGCGGTGGCACATTTGGCAGGTGCTCTAGCTAAGCCTACCTGGGTTTTGCTGAGTTATCACAGTGACTGGCGTTGGTTGGGGGACTGCACTGGCGCAGCTAAGGCAAAATATCAAAACCATAGCCCTTGGTATCCCACAATGCGGTTATTCCGTCAGCCTGCCCCCAATGATTGGCATGGCATAATTCAGCAGATCAAAGAGGCTTTAGGATCTTTTGATCCAGGTGAAATAGGGGAGATTTCTGGCTAAATTTGTCTAAATTTTTGGAGACAACTTTGATTAAACCCCAATTAAACTTAAATCAAACTGCAACTAAACCTCAATTAAATCTCAATTAAAACTTGGTTAAAAATAGTCATTATTAGATGAATAGTAATCCGTCTTTCTTTAAACGTACTTTATTAGCTTTATTGAGTGTACTAGCAGTAGTTTTTATGGCTAGCACGCTTATTTCTAGTTGGCAAAATCCCCAACCCCAAACGCGCCTAGACTTATTACAAACAGATTTAATTTTGCAGTCCAGTCAGTTGGCAGCAGGCGAGCCATTGTATCCCATCGCGGAAATTTTGGTGGGAACGGTGGAATCTGATACAAAACCTAGCCCCAGATCTAGCCCTAATGTGACGGCTAATCCTGTTAATAATTCTGGTAATAGTTCTCCCACTAATTCAGCGAATATTTATGCTGCCGCTTTGAGTCATTATCAAGAAACTCGGCAAATTAATCAGACTAGTCAAGAGCGATTAATTACCGCCTTAAATGCAGAAAGCAATAATCAAGGTGATAGACCACAGGATTTAACCAACTCTGAAAATGATCCGGAACTAAATAACTCCAGATTAAATAATCTCAAGAAAGAAATTGCTCAAAAACAGGCATTAATTCGGGATTTAGATCTCCGAATTGGTTTGTTACAGGTAGCAACTGGACAGGTCAAGGCAGCAACTCAAACTTGGGCAAATATTCCCCCGACAAATCTCCCTGAACAAATTTCTCAACAATACGGTAAACAAAACACAGGACAAAATAATCAACAAATTGGGCAGCTAATTGGGCAACAGGGTTTAAATCAACCCGATACCACTGGTTTAGTCGCAGAGATTTTAGGCGGACTTTGGCAAGAACCACCACGGGTTTACCCCCGCAGCGAAAAACTCCTCAAAATTAATCTGGATGGTTGGTATCAAACCCAAGCTTTAACGCGGTTTTACCAAGCAGTACAGCGTCCCGATCTGATGCCTGTGGTGACCGCTACAGCCCAAGCCCAAGCCGTTAACGCTACGATGCGTTTATTAGCAGTGGTGAGCGTGCCTTTAGTGGGGGGGCTATTGGGTGCTTTGCTGTGGTTAGGGCTTTTGGTGCAATGGGTAGTCAGACGTAGTGCATCGCCTCTGACTTTTAAACTTGACAACCAACTTGATGAGAGTCTGACCGCCATTAGCACAAGCAATGACACTGAATCCGTCACCACAACTAACCCGCCTAAAACTAGCGCCACAGATATAGTTCGACAACAATGGCTCGTGCCTTGGGACGGGGAAACCGTATGGCAAGTCATGGTGCTATGGTTCACCGCTTTTGTGCTGATGTCAGAATTGGTCTTACCCTTGGGTTTATTAATCTTGGGGATTCGCGTCAAACAAGGGGATAACTACACAGTCCAAGCCTTGTTTGTGCTGATTCCCTATTTGCTGTCCGTTGCCCCGATGATTCCTTTAATTTGGGCATCGCTACGACAATATCAACCTTTGCCAGAGCCTTGGTTAAGGTTATATCCATTGCGGTGGCGTTGGGTTTTGTGGGGTATAGGCGGTTATGTGGCAGCAGTGCCCTTGGTTCTGTTGGTGTCTACCCTAAGCCAAACTTGGTTAAATGGACAGGGCGGTGGTAATCCCCTGTTGCCGATTTTGGTGGACAGTCGGGCAGGATTGGCTAAGTTCCTGCTTTGGCTGACTCTGGGGGTAGCTGCCCCATTTTTTGAAGAATATTTATTTCGAGGATTTCTGCTGCCGTCCTTGGTGCGATTTATGCCAGTGTGGGCAGCCCTTGGAGTCAGTGGGTTTGGGTTTGCCCTGGCTCACCTGAATATCGCCGATTTGTTGCCCCTGACAACATTGGGAATTATTTTAGGTTTTGTGTATATGCGTTCCCGTAATCTTTTGGCTCCGATGCTGATGCATTGCCTCTGGAATAGTGGCAGTTTTATTGCTCTGATTGCCCTTGGTGGTAATTAGGTGGGGTAATCAGGCGGGGTAATTAGGATTTGATAGAGTTCGACGAAATTTCACAGGATTATGATTTGGGGAATCTAATCCTGTGAGATCTATTCATGCAACTCCAAATCTAGCATCTAGCCATAGCAAACCCTTTACCAATCCAATAGCAAACCTTGGGACCGTAAATGCTTTTGCAGATCTGGTAATAAGCCTTTATCCAAAACCCCTTGGGTAGTCAAATCAGTTTGCTCATGTTGCAAAATCCAAGCGGCAGCGGCTCCAGAGGCGGCTCCAACTGACCATTCTCCCACATGGATTCGGGTGGCACCGTTGACGATATGACTCACCGCAATCCCCTTATTACCAATAAATAAATTATCAAGGCGCTGGGGGATCAACGCTTCATAGGGAATAAAGATTGGTCTGACTTTATCCTCATTAGCCGGAGCCGAACTAGGCGCTTTTGACGGTTCCCAGTTGCGATAACGGCAGCCGTGCATATCAATGGCGTAGTGGGTGATCCCAATGATTGTTTTAGAAAAATCCCGCCCTTCCATGTCAATGCGGATGTCTTGCTCGCGCATGAAAAACTCTGACTGACCATAGGCAGCCCGTCCCATAATCCGCCTTCCTTCACGGATATATGGATACATACTCAAGCCGGACTCCGTAGGAATCGGACCACCAGGACCAGACAAATGGGTTAAGGGAAATTCTGCGGAGCTATATTTTTCTTGGAGCCATTCCGAGAATAACAAGGCGTGGTTCTCCCCATCCTTCAGCGCTGAAATATTCAAGCCGCCGAGCCAGTTCTGTTGTTGTCCTAGTTCGCGAATTTGTTGGGCAGTCAAAATTAGCGGCGGATTCATAATTCCCCAGTCATTGCCGCGATTCCAGTTAATTACAGTCATGTCCCCTGGAGCGGGCACTGCCTTAAAGGGATCATCCCGTTTCATACTGATGATCCGCCGATAGTTAAACACACTATTGCCCACAAACATCGGGAAGCGCCCTAGGTCATAATCGCGGCGATGTTCTTCCCTCGAATAACCAGGTTTGACCTCACGTAATTTCTTTAAAGACTCACCCTTATCGTCGGCAATTTTTAGCACAAAGGGAAACGTAAAAGCTTGGGTACATTCGGGGTTATCAGCTACAGCGTGTTTTTCCCCTGTAGTGACAAATCCTTCAGATCCGAGGCGGTGGGGAATATTTGCCCAACCCACCACCTCACCGGTATCAGTGGCATCGATCACAATCATTCGTTTGCCGCTAGGGGCTTGAATCCGAATGGTTTTCTTGTCAAAAACTTCGTCGCTGTTCCAGTTGTACCAAGATTTAATTTCCCTAGATAACCGCCCTTGGGGAATGTAATTGGGATCTTTGGGGATGCGTTTCACACCATAAATCCTATTAATGGTGCGTCCATCACTGCTAAAACTCGCTCCCTTGAATGCAACTTGGGTACTCCAACGGCTTTTAGGCGAAGCGGCTTTACCTTCTTCAAGTAACTTTTCTGAAGCCAAGTTGCCAGAATAGGGGGTAAAACAGAGGTGACCTACCCAACAGCTATTAGTATCAGCGACCTTAGCGCCAGGCTTGAGATAGGAATATTTTTCGGGGAACGCTGGTTGATCAGCAATTAAATTTTTGAAATATTTCCAACTGGTGGGAAACAGATCCCGATAGCGCATCAGCAAAGATTCATCAATGGCGCTAACCCCTTGGGAACTGACTTGACCGCCCCACATCGGAGTTAGTTCGATCAAGCAAGTGGTAGCACCGGTTTTCATGGCATGATAAGCCGCCGAGATTCCCCCTAAGGAACCGCCCACAATTGCCACTTCACATTCCCAAACCTCTCCTTCTTCAGGGGGAGCGGGGTTTAGTAATGGCCAACCATTTTGATCGTATAGGGGCTGATTTGGTTTGGTGTTTACCTTAGAT
>JBIKNH010000069.1:0-19071 GCA_044358815.1 Pseudanabaenaceae cyanobacterium
GGTGTACTACAAAAATCTCTATGAGCGAACCTTTTGCCGATAACTGGTCTTATCTCAGGGCGGAATTAGCATGGCTGGATCGGGTATTAATGCGAGCTTCAGCCAAACAACAACAAACCCAAAAAGAAGTAGCGCGGGTGGCAAAACGTCCAGGGGATCAGGCTACGAGTTATTGGTGGCAAGGTTTACTTATGGGTGATCCCAGTCAGGGGGGGAGTTTACCGCCGGCTCCAGTGATGCATAATCATCCATTGGGCAGGTTTGGCGAAAAGATCGCAGTCAATTTCAGCGATAAAATTCCCCTAGGGATTCCCTTACTTTGCGAGCGGTTGGGGGTGGGACAGTTTGAGCGTAATGTATTGTTGCTGTGTCTAGCGCCGGAAATTAGTCGCCGTTACGAAAAGATTTATGCTTTCCTCAATGGTGATGGACAAAATCAGCCGACGGTGGATTTATGTTTACGCTTGTTTTGTCATAACGATCATCAGTGGCGGGAATGTCGTCAGGCTTTTACTAGCAAAGCGCCTCTGATTAAGCGTCATATTGTGGAAATAGAATCACCCGTGAATAGCTCAAGTAGAACCTTATTAGCACAGGTTTTATTTCTACCAGAAAAAATTGCTACTTATTGTTTAAGTGATCATGGTTCTTTATCTGCCATCGTGCCCAAACCAAGGCAGAAAGCAAAACCAGAAAAAACTATTTCGTCGGTTGAGTTGTAGATCGCGCTGTTATAGATAGTAAATTTGGAGTAAATTCACTGCTTTACGCCCAATCTTCTTGCCCTTCATCTTGACTGATAAACACCTTACCCACCTGATGGATTTCCCTAGTTTTGGCGTAGAGAGTTTCAATGGTAAAACCCCATTTGGTAATCAGTTTCTCTAAATCCTTTTGAATATCCCTTGCTCCTGGGAATCCATCATAACGGATACATAACCGCGCTAAGTCTGCAATATGTCTTTCCGTAGGCGTGACAGAATTTAGGAGTTCATTAACTACTTGACGGTCTTTAGCATATTGAGGGTGACGTTGGTCTTTTCGTTCAGCCATAGAGAATCAGATTCAGAAATTAAAACAGTAAAGCCTTCTCCCAGGACGTTGAGGATGTCCTAGAAGAAGAGAATGAGTTTAGTTACAAGTTACAGAGTCGGGGAGTCAAACAGTCTAAAGGAGACGTTATTGGACTCTTTGTCCATTACTGTCTAATACCCGCTGAGTTTCAGGATTCGGCTGATAGGTGTAGCCCCATGTGGCATTTTGGCTATCATCGATAATCCGAGGCGTAACTATGATCACGACTTCACTACGTTCGTTAATGGACTGATCACTACGAAACAGAGCACCCAAAATCGGAATATCGCCCAAAATTGGTACCTTAGTAGTGGACTGACGATCAGAATCTCTAATCACCCCAGAGATGATTAGAGTTTGCCCGTCTCGGAGTCGGATTTGTCCCGAATTAAGTGTCCTCTTGGATAGAGGCGTATAGGATGTCGCAATACCCTGAATAGTTCCTAGAGGAACTTGGGCACCAGGCGCTTTAATGTCCGGAGAAACAGAAAGAGTCACAAACCCATTATCATCCACACGGAGTATTCTAATATTCAAAGCCAGACCAGCTTCTTCTCGCTTAATCTGCTGAGCAGGAAGGGTCTGGGCCACACCATTAAGGGTAACTGCTACAGTGGTGAAAGTAATTTCTGTGGCCACATCTTGTGTCAGACTAATCTTTGCCTCTTCCCCTTCTTGCACTGTAAGAGTGGGATCAGTGAGGATCTTGCCACGACTAGTATCTAGTGCGGCACTCAGACCAAGAGTTAATCTTTGTGTGCCACCACCTCCTACTGGTGGAGTTGCAAAATCTAGGAAAAAGTTACCGCCATTAGAAACAGTGCTGGAAACTGTACCACCTGGTGTTACTAAACTTATATCACTGTTAAAGGTTTGGTTATCGGAAAGTTGTACCTCCATCACCTTCACATTCACGGCGACTTGCCGTTTGCGGCTATCAAGTCTCGCAATTTGAGCTTCCGCAAACTCAATTTGTTTTGGGGTTCCAACTAACGTAATAGAGTTACCACGCTCTTCAGCAATCACCTGTAGACCCTTTAGCAAAGGTGACGCACCTGACTCAGCAGAAATCGCAACTGTTTCCAGGGTTGGGACAGATTCTGTTGGTACGTTCACAACTGTAGCTGCCGCAGAACCAATTGTGGCAGTCTGTGCGCCAGGAATTGGTCTCTGGCGATTGACAACCCGCGATGCCCCCAAACCGATCAAATAAGCAGAAGCTTCACCCGCAGTGATCTGATTCAAACGATAACTCTTTGTGATGAGGTTCCGTAATGTTACCGGAAGCCGACTCGCTACAAAAATCGTATTCCCGATTCGATTAGACTCTAAGCCAGTAATTCGCAAAATGTTATTGAACACATCTTGGGCTGGCTCATTCTCAACATCCAAACTGACAGGCTGACGAATTCCAGTAGCACCACCAGTTGCGCCTGCTGCCGGAGCCGCCCCTGCCCCCCCAGCAGCACTGCTCGACTCCGCAGAAACTACACTTAAATTCGCAATCCGAGCAATTAAAGTTAATACCTCAATAGCTGGTGCATCCCGTAAAGTAATGCGAGGGACTCTTTCGGATGTTCCCAAATTCACTGTTTCTGACTGAATGCGATTTGTGGTAGTGGCGATGTCCCCCACTGGTGGGGTAGTCAGAGGACGAAAAGGAGGGGTGACTCCAGGTACGCGCCCAGGCAATTGGGGCACAGTGGGGTTATTGATTGGGGGAACAGTACTGTTACCAGAAGTTGAGGCAGGGCTTGGACTTGCATTAGTAGTTTGCGCCACACGAGATTTACCATCAGGGCTAGTGATTGTAATCTGTGGCTGAAACATGCCTGCAGAAGACAGTGTAGAGCTAGTTCCAGTGGTTGCCTGCTGCCGCAACACACCACTACTGTTTGCAGTTTCAGATGTAGGACTAGTTGGGTTAGGGCTGCCACTATTCTGGGCGGTTATATTAGGTGCGGCTGTATTGGGACGCGGTTGGGGGGGCACACTAGCCCTTGCGGTGTTAGCTTTGTCTGTACCACCCTGGGCAACATTACCCTGGGCAACAGTTGTGGTTGGTAAATTCACACTGAACATCACGCCCCCTGGAATATCAGCGCGGTTCAAAGCATCTTTCGGAGAGATCTCAGCAGCAGTGGTGACTCGAATCTGTACTTGATTAACCCCAGACTGGATCGCTTCGACTCCAATTACATCAGGGGACAGATTAGCTTTAGCAAAGGAGGCATTGCCGCCCTTGAGTTGCAGTTTCGCTCCATTCAGAATTGCTACCCAAGTTTTTCCTTGACGGGTGTAGGAAATCTGGGGGCGGTCACTGCTGGCAAAGTTCACCCCTAAATTGAGACGGTTACCAGATACCTCTGCCGTTACATCGGTGATGCGGCTGGCGGCTTCGGGTAATGGGGCAGGCACTGAGGGGACAGCAGCCTGCATATTTGCTTGACTTGCTTGGGCATGGACTGAAGGTACTACTAAAGCTTGGGGGCATAGCGTCGCGACCAGCAGCCAACTAGCTAATGATTTACTGTTCATAACCTAAAAACTCCTGTGAGCACCATGTAATGCATTTTAATGAACTAGTTTTTTGTGACCACTCAGCTTTGTAGAGAGCTTTGTAATGGGGCTTGATCATAGGGGATTATGCAACTGGCGATTGCGACTGTCTTTGCCACCCGAAACACCACACACCCAAACCACAACGCAAAAGTTTATACATCTACAAACTTTAAGGCGTGTTTTTGACACAATTTATGACGGCACAGCTTAGCACAGAATGGGTTTTTTGACCGAACTATAAGTAAATTAAATTTTTTTGCGTCATACCATTTGACTAACTATTTGACTAACCACTTGGTTAATCTAGATTTCTGACCAGTCCGCCCCGCTCTGATGTCCATCACTGCTTCATCGCTCCCCATTGCAAAAAGAACCCAAAAGACCCAAAAATCAATCCATTAAACCAAGATATAAAATATCCATGAAAAATAAAATAAACATAAAAATAAACATGAAAGTACACATAACCTCAAAACACAAATAAACCTCTGGTTACCCAAGGTAATGGGTGACGGCAGAGGCTTTGCAAGTAATGAGTCTGATAAATTTAATGAAGCACTAATAAAACAAGATGTATTACTGGGACGAAATTCAACTGAGAGCATAGGGGTCGGGTTGGACTGCCTCTAGTGACAAGGTTTGATGATTAGCCAAAATCTCACAAGTCTTTTGGATTAACCACCGATCTTGTCCTCGTCCTTCTGACATAAAAAATAATGCGATACCTTCAGGAGTGGCTTTTACTAAGGGATCGTTGGGAGATACTGAAATTAAGGGCACAGCTAAACCAGCTTTAACCTGAAAAGCACGGGCAATTTGATTCCGCAAAAAATGATGTTCAGAATGGGTCGAAGCATCACTAATCCATTCCCAATGCCCGTTGGACCATGCCCGCCCTGGTAGACCTTCACCAGCATCTACCAAAAACCCCCGACTACAAGACCAAAAATTTTCCCAAGCATGAAGCTCTAGGAATGATTGCCTGGAGTCCATTGCCCAGATTTGACTCAATTCGAGCAAAGTATTTCCACGATCCCCAGGAATCAGTGATGGAACTTGGGGTTGATTTGGTTGAGAGTTTACAGGCAACCAAATCTCGCTATATTGCCAGTCAGTTTGCTCTAAAACATCTTTGATGGCTAGAGCCAAATGAGCGGTGGATTCATTAGGATTTACTGCAATCTCTTGGCAGGCAATTTGATGGGTAATTACTTCTGGTGCGTCAGCTAGCATAGTTTATTCACCTAATAAATCATCTTCTAATGGTATCTTAATATTTTCTTAATAATCATGATCAATAATTCTCAATGAGTTGGTCACACCAGATTATTAGAGATTATTAGTGCTAGCAAAAGCAGCAGTGATTATGACAATAACTAACCTCGCTTGAACAAAAGGTATTATGCAGTACAGATTGCTTTTATTTCCCTTAATCGTATAAAAAAATCACTAGCCATTGAGCAGGCAATCACTTAAGAAACTTCAATTCTTAATAAAAGTGATAAAACCTATCAAAAAATAGAAGTCTAGGCAGGCTGAGCATGACTTATAAGTTAACTAAGGTTAAGGGAAATGAATTTTTAGCAGTTTACATCTGGTGTTACATCTACAAAACTTAGCTCATAAACTCTCGCCCCTCAAAATTAGCAGGACAAATAATCTTGCCTGCTTTGAAAGTTGGTTTAGGGGGTTTACCTGAGTTTGGCAAATTGGCTATGCAGGTTGTACCTATCACTGCTTTCTGTTTAGGATCGTAGATGATGGCAGCAACCACCCCAGGGATTTTTGCCTGAGATAAGCCCAACTTAAAGAAGTCATTGAATAGGACTTTGGGGGTGGCATACATAAAAGCCCGATCTTGCTCTACTTCAAAAGAGAATTGGTACCCTTTACTTTCATGCTTTGCGGTCATTGCTGGGTCTTCGTAATATGCTTGAATTACTGCATCTACTGATTTTCCAAATATTTGATGCTTAGCGAAATATGACTTTTGGACTCTTATGAAATTGGAAGATTCCCAAAGCGCTGAGTTACCGCAAGCACAGCCAACTGGTACTTCAATAAAACACACACCAATACCAACGGGAATAGCACAAATTCCAAGCGCTAACAAAAGTTTTGGTAAGGATATCTGAAAACTCTTATTCCATATTGACAATGAAACCACTGGTACGGATAACTTTAGATGACTATTCTTTCTTACCATGACAAAACCCCCAGCGGCTTAGTTCTTAGACACTGCAATTAGGCACTGCAAAAGGTATGGCAATTCGCCGTTATTTAATCAATCTTGATCAATCTTGCCTAAACTGTTTACGTGCCGCAGTCTAATTTTAGCTTAAAGTTTGAGTAATGGGAATTGCTATGTTGTGAATATTAATTGTTGATCTTACCGACGATCACGAGGTGACAGATTTTGCCAGAAAAACGGCTGCTCACTATTAAGGCATTGGTTCATTTCGGGACTAGTTTCCAAAGACTCCTCAGTTTCAACTAGGTTATACAAACTTCCTAAAACCACATTATTATTTTTATCCACTTCTCCGAACCGAATTTGACGCGGCTCTTGCTGGGTTTCGCTCACACCTAATTTTCTAAAGTTATAAATCACATAGGTGCGCCTGTCACTTTGCTTTTTGAGAAGTTCCATAGATGCAACTGTCACCCCACGAGCGGACATACCTTGATAGCAAACTCTATCACCTTGGGAGGCGATGCGAATGTAGAAGGAACGCCCTCCATAATAGAGTCCATTTTCTATGGCAAAAGCGGGACTGCCCAGAGCAGTGGCACCGATGGCAATGGCGGCAGTCAATCTAAATCCTAAATCCCTGTAAATCATTAGAGTTCTATCCTTGCTCTATTGTCCAGAACTACGGGCTGAAAAGTTATCGGGACAAATAATTTGACCTGCTTTGAAAATCGGTCTGGGGGGTCTACCTGAATTTGGTATATTAGAGATACATGTTTCCCTAACCAGCCTCTTCTGTTTCGCATCATAGACGATAGCACTGACCACACCGTCAATTGATGCCCGAGATAATCCTAACCTAAAAAAATCATTGAATACTACATTGGGTGTAGCATAGAAAAAAGCCCTATCCTGCGCTACTTCAATGGAATATCGATGGCGGCGAGTTGGTGTCATCAACCCTGGCAATTCTTCAGTTGAACTGGTAAACTTTTGATTTTCTGTAAAGTACCATTCTTGATATCTGGTGAACATCCCTGCCTTCCCAATCGCCGGATTCCCACAGCCACAGCCAACTGGTACTTGAATCAAATATGCGCCAATACCAACGGGAATAGCACAAATCCCGAGGGATAACAGAGTTTTTTTTCGGGAGAGATTGCCAAAGGGAAGCCTAAATTTTTTGTTCTGTAATGACTCTGGCACTGCTGATGCAGATAATTTCTGATCTTCATTCTCTTTTATCATGACCAAACTCTCCTAGAGCAGTTTAGGGTTTCAGGGAACTATGCCAGGTATTGTGAAAGGTGCGGTAAACTTGCGATCAATTCTTTCACATTTAAACTTCATATTTAAACTTTATGTTTAGAGCGTGTTTGAGAAGTTTTGATCCCCTCCTAGCCCCCTTAAAAAGGGGAGAAAGACTATAAAAGTGCCCCTTTCTAAGGGGAATTTAGGGGGATCAATCATTGCTTTTAGCGGATATGCAGACTTCCCAAATACCCTCTTAAAGTTCACGGTTGAAAAGTTTACGGTTGAATTTATTGATATTTTACCACGATGACTAAAATTAGCAAACTATAACAATCACAATTCTATACATAAACTAATAATAAAGACTAGGGTGATCGGTTAAGCATTGTTTAAGACTTATTTGTTAAAACTCTCTAAAATCTTCCGGATTATAGAAAAGATGAGAATCAAGAATTGTTTATCTAGGATTTGGAATGGTCTCAAATAACTATCAGAACTGACTAGGAACTAATGGAAAATACTAGAAATAACTACCTGTGAAATGATCTGTGAACCTAGGTCAAGTTTGTCTGGTAATTTTGTCTGGTAATATAACCTCTTGGATCTCCCGTTGCTCTGCCTTTACCTCACCGACCTATGCGCCAAACTATTGCGGAAATTAATCACAAAATCACCCAAGGCACAGTGCGGGTTTTAACCGTCACTGAGTTAAAGCATTTGGTACAAGATGTGGGGGTTACAGCCGCAGCGCAACAAGTAGACGTGATTACCACCGGCACATTTGAACCGATGGAATCTTCCGGCGCAATCATTAATTTAGGTCACACCGACCCACCGATTAAAATTCGCTCCTGTTGGATTGATGGCGTATCTGCCTATGCTGGTTTCGGTGCAGTGGATCTCTACCTAGGAGCGACTCAAGAAGCGGAAATTACCGAAGATACGCCCTATTCTCCCCATTGGCGCGGCGGTGGTCATGTGATCGCCGACTTAATCGCTGGTAAATCCTTACCCCTAAGGGCGATTGGTCATCCCAATGACTGCTACCCTCGCCAAGGTTTTGAAACCACGATCACTAAAGACAGCATTAATCAGTTTTATTTATTCAATCCCCGCAATCTTTATCAGAACTTCATTGTGGGGGTCAATGGTGGTGAACAAACTCTTTATACCTATCTCGGACCGTTGCAACCTCGGCTAGGTAATGCGGTCTATGCCAATCCTGGGGCAATTTCTCCCCTATGGAATGATCCGGATTTACAGGTGGTTGGCATTGGCACGAAAATCTTTATGGGGGGCGGCGTTGGTTACATTGCTTGGGAAGGCACACAACACAATCCTTTACAAAAACGCCTCGATAATCGCACCCCCATCGGTCCTGCCGCAACAGTGGCACTAATCGGTGATGCCAAACAAATGGATGCCCAATGGGTGCGCGGTTGTTATTTTCGGAATTATGGTGCTTCTTTGATGTTAGGGGTGGGCGTGCCGATTCCTGTATTAGATGAGTCAGTGGTATTACGGGCAGCGGTTCTAGATGAAAATTTGGTCGCCCCAGTAATTGACTATGCCATCCCGCGACGGGTGCGCCCCAGTTTTGGTACAGTCAGCTACAAAGAATTAAAATCCGGCAAAATTACCCTGGATGGTGTTACGGTACGGACGGCTCCCCTCGCTAGTTTGCACCTTGCCGAACAAGTCACTAAAACCCTGAAAACCTGGATTAAGGAAGGGCAATTTACCCTGACGGAACCAGTGGCGGCGTTACCCCAGCAGCGGACGTTTTTAGCCCAAGATGCCAACGGTTAGATATTTCAAGTGTTTAACTGTGACATTTCAAGCTAGCCTATTCAAGCCTATTTAAACCTAAGTCAGTGACCGCACCAGATAACCACAGCGATGCTCACCGTCTACCAGCCAGTGAGTCCGCTCCACAGGGCAATCCAACACCGCCGCAAACATTTCTAACTCATGACCGCACACCGTGGGAAATGTTTGTGCTACTTGGGCGATCGCGCAGTTATATTCCGTAAAAATATAGTCCTCTGTACCTTCTACGGGAAAATATTCCGTCACATAACCCTCCAAGCGCCGCAGTTCCACCAATCGCACCAATCGCTCCCGTAGAGTCCCCGTCCCTAGTTGTTGGCGATAATTTTCGGCTTTGCGCTGCCATTGCTTTTCTAGAATGTGGGTTACTTGATCTTTGCCCAAAGTATCGATCAGCGTATCCAAAAAATTCACTGCAAACTGGTTATAGCTATCGGGCAATTTTTCCCGTGCCTTGGCGGTAAGCTGATAAAAATGCTGAGGTCGTCCCATGCCGACGGACTCACTGCGATAGGTCAGCAAACCCTCTTGTTCTAAATCCTTTAAATGGCGGCGAATCGCTTGGGGACTAATGGCTAGTTTTTCCGCTAGATCCTGCGCCGTAGCCTCCGACTGCTTTAACAACAACTTTAAAAGATCTTGTTTCGTGTCCGCTGACTTGGTATCGGCTGGTTTGGGATCTGGTTGAGATCCCCTAGGGGATAAACCAACATTAGGATGCAACGAATTGATAGACGGGGTAAGCATTTTGGGAAATCAACTCATGCAGGCGTAAACTTGGGGAGAACTCGCACCAGTGGCAAACCCATTGCAGGAAAAACATTTCAGCGAGAAAAGTTTCAGGAAACGTACTCAGGGGAAGCACATTTTAGGTTTTAGGTTTACCTATGGGTTTACTGAGTAGTTTCATTGAAAAATTAAAACTACTTTGACAACTGGTATGTTGTTAATGTACATTACAGGATAGTTAAACAACAAGCAAGTTGTTTAAGTTGCGCTCCTTAGACACCCATCCCCTAAGCCGCACCTTCAGCAAGAAAGCTTTCAGCAAAAACAACCTCTGCGAAGTACCCCAAACCCAAATTTTCAACCAAAGATCTCCAACCTCTAACCAAAAAACCAAGGATGACAGTAACATGACGGCAACGGTTCAGGCATTAGTCAATCAGCCTTATAAATATGGTTTTGTGACCGATATTGAGTCTGAAACCATACCCAGAGGACTAAACGAAGATGTTATTCGCATAATTTCCGCCAAAAAGAACGAGCCAGAATTTATGCTGAATTTCCGTTTACGTGCCTACCGTCAGTGGCTGAAAATGTCCGAACCCCAATGGGCAGAGGTGAGTTATCCCGCCATTGATTACCAAGATATTGTTTACTATTCTGCTCCCAAACAAATCAAGAAGAAAGAAAGTTTGGACGAGCTAGATCCTGAACTGCTCAAGACCTTTGAAAAGCTAGGTATTCCCCTCACTGAACAAAAGCGCTTAGGTAATGTGGCGGTGGATGCGATTTTTGATAGTGTTTCCGTTGCAACGACGTTTCGGAAAGACTTGGCAAAAGTAGGCGTAATTTTCTGTTCTATTTCCGAAGCTTTGCAGGAATATCCCGAATTAGTCCAAAAGTATCTCGGCAGTGTAGTTCCCATTGCGGATAACTATTATTCGGCATTGAATGCAGCGGTATTTAGTGATGGTTCCTTCGTTTACATTCCCAAAGGCGTGAAATGTCCGATGGAATTGTCTACCTATTTCCGCATTAACAATGGTGATTCGGGTCAGTTCGAGCGCACGTTGATCATTGCCGAAGAGGGCAGTTATGTCAGCTATTTGGAAGGCTGCACTGCGCCGATGTTTGACACCAATCAACTCCATGCGGCAGTAGTGGAATTAGTTGCCCTAGACGATGCAGAAATCAAATATTCCACCGTGCAAAACTGGTACGCTGGGGACAAAGACGGCAAAGGCGGGATTTACAATTTCGTGACTAAGCGCGGTTTATGCAAAGGCAAGAATTCCAAAATCTCCTGGACTCAGGTAGAAACCGGCTCAGCAGTAACTTGGAAATATCCTAGCTGCGTTTTAGTCGGTGATAATTCCGTCGGTGAATTCTACTCTGTAGCTTTGACGAACAACAAACAGCAAGCCGACACCGGCACAAAAATGATTCATGTGGGCAAAAACACCCGCAGTAAAATTGTTTCCAAGGGAATTTCCGCCGGTGGTTCCCAAAATAGTTATCGTGGTTTGGTCAGAGTTGCCCCCACTGCTACCGGAGCACGGAGCTATGCCCAATGTGATTCGATGTTGATTGGTGATCAGTCCCAGGCGAATACATTTCCTTACATTCAGGTCCAGAACAGCAGCGCCCAAGTAGAACATGAAGCTTCTACTTCTAAAATTGGTGAGGAACAGTTGTTTTACTTCCAACAGCGAGGCATTGATGTAGAATCTGCCGTGTCTATGATTATCAGTGGTTTCTGTAAGGAAGTTTTTAACGCTCTACCGATGGAATTTGCCGTTGAAGCCGATAAGCTCCTCGCCCTGAAATTAGAGAACAGCGTGGGCTAGAGAAGGTGGGCTAGAGATTTGCAAAGCTTACTACTGAGTTAAATCTTGAGTTAAATCTAAGGTAAATCAGTAGAAATTATGTTTCCCGTTAATATCCTGTGACTTATGGATTAAGTCCCAGGGTATTTTTTATGGTTTGTGCGAAAATCAACTGCAAGAAACAAGATGCCTTAAGCTAAAGCATCAATGGACCAGCTTAACTAAACTCATCTTGACTCATCTTTTTTGTGAGCCACTCTCTTTTGAAATTATTATGATCAAGGCAAAACGTGTTGGCATTTTGACCAGTGGCGGCGATTGCAGCGGTTTAAATGCTGTGATTCGTGCGGTAGTCCGTCGGGCAAGGGACTACGATATGGAAGTTTATGGCATCAAAGGCGCAACCCAAGGGTTAATGAATCGTCCAGTGGAAGCAGAACTCCTTGACGTGAAAAAGGTTTCCGGCATTCTGCGCTATGGTGGCACGATTTTAGGCACGGTGAACAAGGGTAATCCTTTTGCGTTTCCGATGGCAGACGGCACGGTGCAAGACCGCTCTGGGGAAGTCATCGCGGGTTATCACTTGCTGGGTCTAGATGCTGTGATTGGGATTGGTGGTGATGGCAGTTTGGCGATTTTGCGTAAATTAGCCCAACAAGGTAACTGGAATCTCGTGGCTGTGCCCAAAACCATTGACAATGATCTTGGAGCGACGGATTACTCGGTGGGGTTTAATACAGCGGTGAATGTGGCAGTGGAAGCCCTAGATCGGCTGACCTATACCGCCATTAGCCATAGTCGGGTGATGATTTTAGAAGTCATGGGACGGGATGCCGGACATATTGCCGTCAGTGCGGGGATCGCTGGTGGTGCCCATGTGATTTTGATCCCTGAGATTCCCTATAAATTGGATACAGTTTGTCAGCGGTTGCTCAGTCGCGCCCAAAAGGGATTTAATTTTACGATTATCGTCGTAGCTGAAGCTGTAAAAACCGAAACCGGTGAACCAGTGCAATACACCAATAGTTTGGGACAAACCCTCTATGGTGGCATTGGTCATTACCTTGGGGAAGAAATCAGCAAGCGCACTGGCATGGAAACCCGTGTTACTACCTTGGGGCATGTGCAGCGGGGTAGCACGCCATCTCCCTTGGATCGAATTTTAGGGGCAACCTTTGGGGTAGCAGCGGTGGATTTAGTCGCCCAAGGTAAATTTGACCGTATGGTGGCATGGCAAAACCGCGAAGTAGTAGACGTGCCCATTATGGAGGCGATTGATCAATATCGGGCGGTGGATGTCAACGGTACATTGATCCGCACTGCCATCGGTTTGGGTAACTACATTGGGGAGTTAGAGCAAATGAAACCCCCTGTGGTGTCGATCAATCCTGAAGGGGCAAATGTTTAGGGCACTCCAAAGGCTAAATTTTTGGTATTTTCTGTAGTAGTTTCCTATAGTGGTTTGATGGTATTGCCTCGATAGTGACGGCACAGTGACAAGGCAAATTGTGGCTGAAAATAACTAACGAGGCAATGATCGTAATTATTAACTATCTTAAAGATTAGTTACATTTGAGCGATTTTAATCATGAAATCCAGGGGTAGAACGGGGCAAAATCCCTTAAAAGTCGGGGGATCTAGGGCATAACTGGGTTAATTACACAAAACTTAATGAATAGCAAATAGACAGAGGGCAACCCATCGCAGTAACCTAGTGCAATACCCGTACTATTTACGTTTTATATCCCTTATCAAAGGAAATTTCCTATGGCAATTCAACGTGGTTCCAAGGTACGGATTCTTCGCAAAGAGTCCTACTGGTATCGTGATGTCGGTACTGTTGCTTCTGTGGACAAGAGCGGCATCATTTATCCCGTGATTGTGCGTTTTGACAAGGTTAACTATTCCAACTTGGCTACCAACAATTTCGCCATTGACGAAGTTGAAGAAGTAGTCTAGTCAGTCAATGGGTTTTGACCTGATTGGTTCTGATCCAATTGGTTAAAACACAATGCACTAATTACATCATTGATTTACTAAAAGTAATGCGGCAGGCTTTGCGGTCTGTCCCATTACTTTTAATGAAAGTTTTATAGAATAAGACCCTCACCCTAACCCTCTCCCAAAAGGGGAGAAGGGGCTGGGGGATGAGGGTAATTTCTTCAATCAAACTAGGCGTTAATTAACCTTTGGTTGAACCTTAGAGGGTGTTTGGGAAGTCTGCATATTCGCTAAAAATCATGATTGATCCCCCCTAGCCCCCCTTAAAAAGGTGGGAAAAGACTAAAAAAGTCCCCATTTCTAAGGGGGATTCAGGGGGATCAAAACTTCTCAAACACGCTCTTAATTAAACCAAATTCCGAAAGCCAACAAATCACTGCCAAAGGCTCCAAATAGATCACCCCATATATTCTCAGAGGTAAAACGACCTTTTTCTAGGTAAGGTGTGGCGGCTGTGCCCTGAATCCAGTAAAACAAGTCAAAGGCTTGGGGTTCCGTAAATACCCGCTTGGCATTAATTCCCACACCTTGAGTATTACGCCAAAAAGGAATTAAACGCTCTCCTTTGAGAATGCGATCAAATTCTTGCATAGCTCCGGTCCAGGTTTGAATCATTTCATCAGTTACCTTGGCATTGGGAATCACACTAGTTTGGCGGGGATTTGGCAACCATTCGCGGTCGTTGTCGGTTTCCGCATTGATGGCTTGCCATGACAACTGACTCAGGCGCGTTACTTCTTGCAAATGCTGCCAAACTGCGGTTAAACGCATTGGTTCTGCTAAAGGAAACTGCAAAGAATGGGTAACGGCAATCCAATCTAAGAAGTTATCCCGCTCTTCTGGGGGATATTTCTTGCCTTCATAGTCCGTATATTCTGGGGTAAAGTCTCTGGTGAGTAAGAAGTTATGGGGGGTTTTGGTCTGTTGGAAAAAGAGATGCGCACCCCGATCGAAAGTATCTTGGGTGTTATAAGCCAAAATAAATTCATTCAAACTCCGTAACAAATGGGTATAACCCCGCAGCCAGTAAACATCCCCTAGGTCAAACGCCACTAGAAAATTATTGGCTTGGGCTTGGGTAAGTCTCATGGATGAAACTCGTTGAAAGACCCGCCATAACAGTTCTTCATCTTGATATTTGCCGTCACCATCGAGATCAAGACGCACCATCCCCCAACGAATCGCAAGCTTAACTTGGGGATCACGAATTGGCTCCAAAGTTTTAGCACTGGTAGCTAAATCATCATTCCATTGCTGAAATACCTGCCGCAGTTGTGGATAACCAATGGCTTCTGGTTTAGGATTGTTGGGAATTGGCAGCCGCACAAATGGTAAACCCATGCCATTACCAACTCGACGCAACCCATAACGATAGAAAGACTGGCTCAGTCGTTCCACACCACGCAACAACTGCACCACCCCCAAACTGAATCGGGCTTTATCGTCTTGGGGAAACTGGGTTAGATAGGTGGTAAACTTCGCTTCACCATCGGCTAGCTTTCCTGATGTGAGAAATGGGTCCAGTACTGGAGTGAAGAATTTCGGTCTTGCCGCTGGTTGGGATATTGGCTGCGATCCCGACTGTGATTCTGACTCTGATCCTGGCTGGGAAATTGGCTGAGATGGTGCTTGTGCAATGGTTTGATTTACAGGATCGGTATTCTTAGTTGACAAACTGAATGCCGATAAATTGAAAGTAGGAATCAGTAATAATAGAACGAGGGCTATAATTCCCCAGGGCTTGACCAGGGCAGAGAATGAGAATTGTCGAGATTGAGAACGATTTCTGAGGGATTTATTGCCCAGCAGTTGAGTTCTCAGTAGATTAAACCAAAAGCTAGACCATCGTTGCAGTAACTTCATACACTTAGATTACTCCTACTTTATAGTTACGCCATAGTTACGCCGTCTTGTCTTTTTACCTAGCTACGTCATCTTTAGGCTATGCCATCTAGTGGTACTGTCCAGTTGCCTCATCTGGAGCTATTAGAGCCATTATCTAGTGGCGTGATCTAGTAGATTGTCAAACAGACACTCAATCGGAATCATGATCTGAGGGGATGATCTAAAGGCATGATCCAAGAAAATTATGGGAGTAAAACTACCATGATCATGCAAATCTATGGTTAGTTCTTAATTTTTGGCAGATCCCTTCAAGTTCGTCCCACTAGTTCCCACTAGTTAGTACTTAGAGGCATTTAGAGGCATTTGAGCTAGATTTTTAGTGATAATACCTCGATTATTTCTGAGATAATGTTGGTTCAACCTATTTCAATATTAGTTTGGATTAGTTTGGAATCAGGTTGCCGTTAATTTACAACTAATTCAGGATTAATTCAAGATTAATTCTTTATTAATTTAGAACTAATTGAAGTCGATTAATCTTGGCGCTGGGTTTACCCCGTTTGCTGCGATATATTTTCGCGGTTGCCACAATACTTCTTACACATTTGCCATATATTTTTTATATTACACTTGCTTATGTCATTTTCTTTACAACAAGCCCAATCCCTTGATGATGAACTCTCGAAACGCCCACTACAATTAGACGAGGGCGGCTACTTTATTATTTACGTGGATCGGGAACAGCATTGCATCTGTGCCAAACATTTTTCTAATGTGATTAATGAAAAAGGTTTGGCGGTTGATCCTGAAACTGGGAAACCAATTCCAGCTAAGGGAAAAGTGAATCGTAATCCTGTGACGGTTTATCAGGGACGTACCGCCAAAGAGTTATGTATTGCGATTTTTGAAACTGCCGACTGTCCGGTGCAAAAGCTGGATCACGCTGCCTATGTGGGTCGAGAAGCCCAACGCGCCGAGCGGGAACTGTTCTATGACGAGAAATATATTCAAGATTAAAGATTAAAATTAAGGGATAACGTTGGGATGTAAAATCAAGGTTGCATTGATCGAAATCAAGGGAACCAAAAGCAAGTCAATCTAAAGCAAGTCAATCTAAGGTTGAGCCAATCAAAGTCGAATTGCAAATTAAACCTTCCCTATTGCCTGATTCCCTAAAACTCTCCTCATACCGACTCATTTACTGAATCTGTCATGGCTAAATCTATGCTGCTGAGCGCTCCGGTTAATAATTGGTGGGAAATTCAAATTCTCTGTCAACCAGTCCTAGAGGAAACAATTTTCTGGCGGCTGCAAAGCTTTGGCTGTCAGGGCATTGCTTCCCAGGCTAAGGGGAATCAACTCTATTTGCGGACCTACATGCCCGAAGAAAAAGCCAGTTTGTTGGATTTAGCAGCACTGTCTTTGTGGCTCCAGCAAGATGCGATGATGATGGGTTTAGAGGAGCCTTCAACCCGCTGGATTCTCATTAACGAAGAGGACTGGTCCACCAGTTGGAAGCAGCATTGGCAGCCTCAAGATATTGGTGATTTGTTTACGGTTTATCCGGCTTGGATCGAGCCACCGGCAGATATTACCCGCCATCCTTTACGCCTTGACCCTGGTAGCGCTTTTGGAACGGGAACCCATGCCACGACACAGTTATGTTTAGAGGCTTTGGAAATGCGATTGTGGGGGATCACTCCAGATCAAGACATTGTGATTGCGGATATTGGCTGCGGCTCAGGGATTTTGGGAATTGGGGCGCTGATGTTGGGGGCACGACAGGTTTATGCCGTTGACAATGATATTTTGGCAATTAAAGCCACGAACCATAACCGCGCCCTGAATGGTTTACCGCCCGAACAGCTTTGGGTAGAAGAAGGTACGATTACTCATTTGCGGGATGCTATGCCAGTTTTAGCCGATGGGTTTGTCTGTAATATTCTGGCGGATGTGATTATTGAATTAGTGCCAGACTTTGAGCGCATTGTGAAAGCCAATGGTTGGGGGATTCTCAGCGGTATTTTATTGGATCAGGTGCCGAAGGTTGCAGATGTTTTGGAAGCCCATAAGTGGAACATTGCTACTTTGTGGAAGCGCCAAGATTGGGCTTGTTTAACAATTCGCCGCAATTAAGATTCTGACAAGTAAGATCTGATAAGGTTGGCTCTTTGTTCTCTCTTTGTTCTCTTGTGTGGTTTTTTGAACCTGAGCCACTGATTCATAAAAGATCATACTTATTCAAGTAACTACTCAAGATAAGTAAATTTGGCTAGTCGTAATTGAACTTTTGGATCGGAAGTTATACTTTCCGTTACAGCAGATAAAGAAAGTATAACGATTACGCAAAAAGCGACAATTTTTTTTATTGTGTTGTTTAGTTGTTGGTTAGCTAAATTGCCTGAGGTTCCCCTTTGAAAATCTTCTGAAGTTTCTTCAAAGTTTTTTGAAAGTTTTTTAAGTAGAGGTTTTAAGTAGCAGTTTTAAGACCAGCTTTTTTGAGCCAGCTTGAACTAATCTTTACCGTTCTTTACCGTGACTGACCCTAGCTATGACATCCCTTAAACTAACTCCCTTAGTAAATCCTTTAGATCCTTTACACTAAACGCTCTTGTCTTAAATACTTTAATTATTGGGTGTTTAATTCTGAGGTGTTTTGCCTTTGGGCGTTTTAGTTGATCTCGGGTGCGCTGGTGCAAATTTTCAAGCTTGGATTTAAATTTCTACTTTCAAATCGTACTTTAATACTTTTCAATTCTTTGACCATCTTTAACTAAGTACACAGATGTCGCTCTGGGATTGATTTCTCTGAGTTCGTTTGTCTCGAAGTTTACTCGAAGTTTATCTGTATATTTGTCTGATTTATGGTTTTCTTTATGCTTTGCCAGAAAACTTTTTAATAAACTTTAAAGAGAGATTTAAAGCAAAACTTAAAGAGGCTTAAACTCCCATTAACACAGATAGAGAATGCAGGTTAGCTGGGATTTTTTGTGATTTGCGTGATTAGCGCATGATGAATTCTAATTGATTTTAATTAGTCTTTAAGTTTATTCAAGGAAAGAAAGTTTTATGGTAAAACGCTATTGTGTGGTTGGTTCTGGAGTTGCTGGAGCTTCAGCCGCAGAACAATTGAGAAGATTGGATGCCAGTGCTACGATTCAATTAGTTAATGGTGAAGCCCATTCTTTTTATCGTCGGCTGTCTTTAGCGAGTTACCTCCAGAAACAAACCGATTTTGCAGCTTTGACGGTTCGTAAACCCGAAGACTTCGCCGCTGCAAATATTGAACTAGTCCAGGACTTGGTGAATCGCGTTGATAGTGATAATAACAAGCTGTATCTCGCATCGGGTAAGGAATTAGACTATGATAGTCTGCTGATCGCTACCGGTGGTGGAGCTATTGCCCCTCGGTTGCCCGGAATTGATCTCGATGGGGTACGGGTTGGTTTTTGGGATATGGAAGATACCCTATGGTATGAGTCCAGAGCCGTAGCCGGACAGCCAGCGGTGGTGATTGGTGGCGGTGTCCTCGGTTTAGAACTAGCCGACTGTCTGCAACATTTGGGAATGAAGGTAACGATTGTCCAGTTGGGACAAACCCTTGGGGAGCCGCTCACCGATGCCGCTTCTGGTGAGATTTTAGGAGCACGGGTTAAAGAGAAGGGCACAGATTATCGGTTAGGTGTTTCTGCGGAAGCTATTTTGGGCGATGAACAGGGGCGGGTGCGTGCGGTGGTCACCAGTGCGGGGGAAGAGATTCCT